>NZ_JBYCCV010000075.1:0-19472 GCF_057473825.1 Aliterella sp. E5.1 | reverse complement strand
ATGTAAGATCCTCGTTAAGAACTTTGAGCGCACCTTGACCAATGCCACCACGAAGCTCAATCTCTGCTTCGTCAGGTTAATGATTAAGCGACTTGCCGCCTTTTAGAGATGTCAAATGGGTTCTATAGCTAGTAAAGTCAAAATTATAGCTATGCCGGAGTTGGAGCAGCAAAGCTTCAAAAGTATGGTTTGGCTCTAAGTTAAAAATCTTAATGGCTCTTGAATTAAATTAATTATTTTGGTGCTAGAGATAGGCTTTCTATAATTATCTCACTATTGGCAGTTATAAACAAAATGTTAGTTTAGGGGCGATCGCTCTTTATAATCTCTACACAGCAAAATTGGGGCGATATTGACTCCAAGGATTGGAAGCTTCTAGCTGCGCTGCGAGGCTAATAATGGTAGCTTCGGCGGCGGGACGACCAATTAGCTGAATGCCTAATGGTATTCCTCTAGCATCAAAACCCGTAGGCAACGAGATCGCACTTTGCCCGGTAGCATTAAAAGGCGGACATGGTGCAACCCAATTAATAATTTTTTCAAAAGTCTCTTGGGGACTGAGATTTGCCCACTCGCCGACTTTAATAGTTGGGTGCATATAAGTAGGTAAAACTAAGACATCCACCGTGTCAAAAAAAACAACTATTTTTCGAGCGATTACTTGCATCTGGGAAACTGCCCGTAAGTAATCTCCTGCCGAGCCTGTTTGCTCGTAAAGCCACTGATTCATCGGTTGCAATACTTCTTTGGGAATACCCGAATAAGCAACTCCAGCTTGCCATACGATAGTAAATGGTTCGGTTAAACCTGTAAAATCAGGACAACTTTGCTCTACATGATGACCCAGCTCTGACAAAACTTTGACGGTATCTAAAACCGCTTGTTTGCACTCGTTTTCTGCTTCTCCCAACGGCGGGATACTGGTTGAAAAAGCAATTTTTAAAGCTTTTGGTGTTTGACTTGCAGCGCTCAAAAACGATGTTTCTGGCGGTGGTAGCCAATAAGGATCGCCCGTTACATAACCTGCCATTACATCCAACATAGCCGCCCCATCTGCTACAGTCCGCGTCAAAGAACCGATAGAAGGAATACCACTCAAGCGATCGCCCACAGGAGCGTTGGATACTCGTCCCCTTGATGGTTTAATGCCTACAAGCCCACAGCAAAACGCCGGACCCCGTACCGAACCACCGCCATCAGAGCCTTGTGCCACCGCACACAAACCTGCCGCCACCGCCGCCGCACTACCACCGCTAGAACCTCCGGCAGTATACTCCAAATTCCACGGATTGCGCGTGGGAGGAAAGCCCAAGGGTTCAGTATAGGGAAAAGAACCAAGCTCCGAGGTAGCAGTTTTCCCCAAAATAATAAATCCAGCTTGCTTGAGGCGAGTAACTATACCGTCATCATAGATTGCTATATTGTCCATTAAAGCCGGAGTGCCATAGGTACAGCGCACCCCTGCAACGTTATTGAGGTCTTTGATGGCAATGGGTACGCCAAAAAAAGGCGGTAATTGAGAGGAATCTTTAGCTAATAATTCGGTTTTAGTTCTCGCATCAGCGATCGCATTTTCTGCCATCACCGTAAAATAACTGCCAAGTTGGTTATCTAACTGCTCGATGCGTTGTAAATACAGTTCTACTAATTCTAAGGGCGACACTTCCCCGTTGTGGATTAGCTGCGCTTGGGTAAGGGCGGGACTAAATGCTAAATCAATTTGATTCATTATCTTACCTATTGACTAAAGTTACTTTAACGAAGAATTCTTGCTCTTAGCTAAGGTGCGATCGCGCTTTCATTTAATGCTGCAATATCCTTTACACTGAGGTTTGGGCAATGGCGGCAAACTTAGGAGTAAGTATGAGCAGGAATGGCAACAGCCATCTTCCAGATATTCTCACCAAGCATGAAAATATGCTATTAAGCGAATAGGTAAAAGAGCAAACAACGGCGGGAATCCGGCGTGATGACCTGATGCGTGAAGGAGAAATGCGCGATCAATCGGGAGAATTTCTCCGCTTGTTACGCGATGCGATCCAAAACGGTAACTTGACTAATTTTCAAGCATCAGAATGGAGTAGTGTCAAAGCCCTGCTGACTAGCGTTACCCGTACCCGCGTCCAACAAGGTTTTAGCCCAACGCAAGTTGCTTTATTTATTTTTTCCTTAAAAAAACCTTTATTTAGCTGTCTAGGCGAGGAATGCGGACATGATGGCGAAACTTTAGTTGCAGAAATTATTACTGCCAATGACTTACTCGACAGGCTAGGTTTATTTACCACTGAAGCCTATCAAAAAGCCCGTGAAGAAATTATTATCCGCCAGCAGCAAGAGATGTTGGAACTATCTACCCCCGTTGTCAAGTTGTGGGAAGAGGGATATTAGCTTTGCCGCTCATTGGTACGCTCGATAGCGCCCGTACATCTGTAGTGATGGAAAACTTATTACAGCAAATCGTAGAAACAGGTTCGGCGATCGCTATTTATTGACATTACGGGTGTACCCACGGTAGATACTTTAGTTGCTCAACACTTACTCAAAACTGTAGCTGCCACGCGCTTGATGGGTGCAGGCTGCATAATTAGCGGCATTCGTCCCCAAATTGCTCAAACCATCGTGCATTTGGGCGTAGATTTAACCGATGTGATTACTAAAGCCACTATGGCAGATGCCTTTGCGATCGCCTTAAAACGTAGCGGCTATGCGGTAAATCCTACTAATAACTCAGATACGCGATCGCCAAATCGTTTGTAACAGAGGAGACTATACGTGGAACGCATTCCAATATTGCAAATGGGCGGGTTTCTTTTAGTGACAATCCAAATAGATATGCACGATCGCTTAGCGATGACTTTGCAAGACGATTTGACAAACCGCATCGTTGAAACCAGAGCAAAGGGAGTGCTAATTGACATTTCATCCTTAGAAATTGTGGACTCCTTTATTGGTCGCATACTTAGTAATATCGCCTCCATGTCGCGGATACTTGATGCGGAAACGGTAGTAGTCGGAATGCAGCCAGCAGTAGCAATTACCCTCGTAGAACTAGGACTATCTCTTGAAGGTGTCCGCACTGCCTTAAATGTCGAAAAAGGGATGGATTTGCATTGGTTAGCAAATCGCCCCTGAAAGGAGAACAATGACAGCCCAAGAAGGACAAAAGCAGGAAATGGGCATTCATTCTTCCAGTGATATTGTATTAGTTAGGCAAATTGTCCGAACTTGGGCAGTGGAATTAGGGTTTAGTTTGGTAGAGCAAACTAAGACTATTACTACCGCCAGCGAACTTGCTCGCAATACTCTAAGTTACGGCGGCGGTGGAACATTGACTTTAGAAGTAATTACAGCCGGATTTCGTCAAGGTCTGCGCTTAACTTTTATCGACCAAGGAGCGGGAATTAGCGATATTGATTTGGCGCTCAAAGACGGCTATACAACCGGGGGAGGCTTAGGGATGGGGTTGAGTGGGGCAAAACGCCTAATGAGCGAATTTGAGATTAGTTCTCGTGTGGGCGAAGGAACTCGCGTTACGGTTACTAAATGGAAGTAAAACAGGGATTGCTTGGATCTAAATAATGCAAAATACCCTTATTTCTGTAGTCGAAATTAGCCAAGTTGGAGAAGCGCGACGCATGGCGATGGACTTCGCCTCGCAATTGAATTTTCAGGAAACCGAGCGCGGCAGAGTCGGGATTGTGGTTACAGAAGTTGCGGGTAATTTAATTAAACACCCCCAGGAAGGTGAATTGCTAATAAGGTTGCTCCGCGTTAATGATATTGACGGCTTAGAAATTTTGGCTTTAGATAAAGGCGCAGGGATGGATAATGTTAGCGAGTGTCTCCGCGATGGCTTTTCAACGGGTGGAACCCCTGGAACAGGTTTAGGGGCAATTTCTAGGCTGGCAGATTTTTTTGATATCTATTCTCTCCCCTCCGTCGGTACAGCAGTAGTCGCGCACTTATGGGTAACTCCACCACCCAAAAATTTAGCAAATTTAAAATTGGTGCAGTGAATATTCCTCTAGCCAGCGAGCAGACTTGCGGCGATGCTTGGGCAGTAATTGAGGTAGAAACTGGGCGACACGTAGTAGTTGTTGCCGATGGTTTGGGACACGGAGAATTGGCGGCGGCTTCTGCTCAAGCAATTAGAGTGGCTAAAGAAAATTATCAATGTTCTCCTCAATAAATTTTAGAATTGATGCACGGGGCTTTGCGGAGTACACGGGGGGCGGCAGTTGCGATCGCTCTGCTTGACTTTAATCAACAATTAGTCCGTTTTGCAGGGGTAGGCAATATTGCTGGAAGTATCATCGCGCCCGAAAGTCGCAGCATGGTTTCTTACAATGGCATTGTGGGGCATCAAATCCGCAGACTCCAAGAATTTAGTTATCCGTTTCCTCAAGGGGCAACCCTAATTTTAAGCTCGGACGGTTTGGCGACAGGGTGGCGTGTAGACCGCTATCCGGGGCTAATTACCAGGCACCCTAGCCTAATTGCTGGGGTACTATATCGAGATTTCAAGCGCCTACGGGATGATGTTAGTGTCATGGTAGTCACTAAAATTGATAATTGCTTGAGTTCAATATTTTAGAGGGCAATCTGATAGAATAGAGAATCCTTGTTGCTCAACTAGATATAACTAGATTTTCAGCAGCCAAATTGTCCATAAGGAGACTAAGACCCGTGCAGATCGTTTACGAAACAATGTATATTTTGCGTCCTGACTTGAGAGAGGAGCAAATAGAACAAGCCGTCACCAAATATCAGACCTTTATCAAAGAGCAAGGCGCAGATCAAATCGAAATTCAAAATCGTGGTAAGCGTCGCCTTGCTTATGAAATTGGTAAGCAAAGGGAAGGCATTTATATTCAGATGAATTACCAAGGATCCGGAACATTAATTGCTCCCCTAGAGCGCTCAATGCGCTTGAGTGAAGAAGTAATTCGCTACTTGACTATCAAACAAGAAGTCTCAGAAAAGTTAGCAGAAGATGATGATGATGCTGACAATGAAGAATAATCTCTCGCGGCTAAACTGATAGTAATAGCAAAAGGCAAAAGATAAATCTTTTGCCTTTGTAATTAAAAATTAACTATTTTTACTATGCGACTAAATAAACTTCCTCAACTGTTGCCTTAACAGCATCATAGTCATCAAAAATTTCAAACACTGAATCTAATTGAGTTAGTTCAAAAATTAGTCTTACCGAAGCTTGTAAGTTGCACAGTACAAGTCTACAGCAGCTTTTACGAGCCGTTTTTAAAGCTTTTGCTAAGGCAACTAACCCCGAACTATCCATAAATTCGACTTGCTCTAAGTCAACAATTAAGAGAGTGCGATCGTTAGTTACTAAATCTATCAATTGTTTTTCTAAAGCTTCACCGCCCTGTAAATCTAAACGCCCTTGTGGCTGAACTAGAATTAATTGATATTGGTGTGAATTATTCATAGTTTTTACTAAATACCTGATACATTTAATAAGGCTAATTTAAGGTAGATTGAACAAATTGGATGTGTAAAATCTGTCAAGCCCCTGTCTCAATTACCCTCATGTAAACATACACTTTTAGAAAATTCAGTAATTTTCTAGGTATTTATTGAAACTTTATGCCTCTATGTAGATTTTGTAAAGTTTTTGTAAAGCAAGTAAGCTCTATCTCAGTCAAATTGCATAGTTTTCAAAGCAATAGATTTTAAACAATCAATTTTTAAGCTGGTATCAGTATTTTTTGTCTGTATATCTACTTACAGCAGGGGTTGGAAGCATTATTACTGTTTTTTACAGGGTGTAATTGAGTTTGACACCCTTGGTAAAATCGCGCCAAGATAAAGAAAAGTAAAACTTTGTAAAGGCAGCGAGTGAATGTCGGCTGAATTCATCTCACTAGAAACAATCCAAGAGATTGCTCAACATTACGGCTACTTGGCAGTTTTTGGGGGAATACTACTTGAAAATTTAGGTATTCCTCTCCCTGGCGAAACTGTAACCATAGTAGGAGGGTTTTTAGCAGGTAGCGGTCAATTAAACTACTGGTTTGTTTTGGGTAGTGCTATTTTGGGGGCTGTAATTGGCGGTACTTGTGGCTATTGGATAGGGAGGTATGCAGGCTGGTCGTTTTTGCTCAAACTCGGTAAGCTGCTGCGGATTTCTGAAACTAAATTAGAAGAAATTAAAGCTCAGTTTACTCAAAATGCGAGTAAAGCGGTATTTTTTGGGCGTTTTATTGCCTTATTTAGAGTTTTCTCTGGCTTACTGGCTGGAATTGTGGAGATGTCTTTCACCCAGTTTTTTGTGTATAACCTTGCTGGCGCTATAGTTTGGGGTTCAGTGATGGTGACTTTGGCGTTTTTTGTAGGGCGAGTTATTGCCTTAGAACAGTTGATCGCTTGGGTAAGTCAGTTTACACTCATAGCGTTTGGTTTGGCTGCGGCTTGGCTGTTTATCCCACCGTGGTTAGAAGCTCGTAAGGCTAAGGAGTTAGAAAGTGGAGAGTAAGGGTGTAATATCTTGCACCCTTATTGGTTGACACTTAGGATTCTTGCTGCGACCAAATTCGAGTTGGTAGTCCCCAAACATAGATAAAGCCTTCAGCAGCTTTATGATCGAATTTATCATCGGCTCCGTAGGTTGCTAAGTCAGGAGTATACAACGATTGGGCAGAGGAGCGTCCAACAATGGTAGCATTACCCTTAAATAACTTGATGCGGACGCTTCCAGTTACTCGCTCTTGGGTTTTTTGGACGAAGGCATCCAAGGCAGATTTTAAGGGGCTATACCACAGTCCATTGTAAATAATTTGGCTGTAAGTTTCCTCGATGCCGCGTTTGTAGTGGGTAACATCGGCAGTTAAAGTCAAGCTTTCTAAGTCGCGGTGAGCTTGAATTAAAACCAGTAGCGCCGGGACTTCATAGATTTCCCGCGATTTTATCCCAACTAAACGGTTTTCTATCATGTCGATGCGTCCAACTCCATGATTGCCGACAAGCTCATTTAGTTGCTCAATTAGTTTTACGGGAGCAACGGTTTGTCCATTTAATGCAGTGGGAATGCCGCGCTCGAAGCCAATCTCTACATATTCTGGCTCATTTGGCGTATTGGCGATCGCACGGGTCATTAAATATATTTCTTCCAAAGGCTCGTAGCTAGGATCTTCCAATGGTCCAGCTTCAATGCTGCGCCCCAATAAATTGCGATCGATACTGTAAGGAGAAGATTTTTTTACTGGGGAAGGAATGCCAAACTTTTCCCCATAAGCTATCGTTTCTTCTCGACTCATTCCCCATTCCCGTGCGGGGGCTAAAACTTTGAGGTTGGGGTTGAGCGCGGCGATGGAAACATCAAAGCGCACTTGATCGTTACCTTTTCCAGTACAACCATGAGCTACCGCATCTGCGCCGTATTCTTTGGCGGCATCTACCAGAAGTTTAGCGATCAAAGGACGAGCTAAAGCAGTGGAAAGAGGATAGCGATTTTCGTATAAAGCGTTTGCTTGCAAAGCAGCAAAAGCATAGTCTTTGACAAAATTTTCTGTAGCATTAATAACTAAAGACTCGCTTGCACCCGATTTTAGCGCTTTTTCTCGGACTGGTTCTAATTCATCTCCCTGTCCTAAATCTGCGGCTAGGGTAATTACTTCTTCAACGCCCCATTCTTGTTTGAGGTAAGGAATACAGACTGAGGTATCTACTCCGCCAGAATATGCTAGTACAACTTTTTTAGCACGACCCATTAATTTTTACTTCCCGCAAAACAACGAGTCAATATTATCTAACTAAATACGCTTTATTCACAGTTAGCAATGGTACAAATTTGCGGCAACGGATAAATTTAACTAACTAGGCTCGGTTTTTCAAGTGACATACTAGAGATACGTGGGTTTGATTAGGGGGAGATGGGTGTTTTTTAGTATTGTTATTCCAACTTATGATCGCTTACCAATTTTACAAAAGTGCCTCAAAGCTTTAGAAACTCAACGCATTCCGGCAGAAAGTACGATTAGTGGCTATGAAATTGTGCTAGTAGATGATGGCTCAACTGATGGCACTCTAGAATACTTGCAAGCGTCGGCGGCGGATTTTCCTCACCTCAAGTCTTACTTGCAAGACCACCAAGGTCCGGCGGCGGCACGCAATCTAGGCGTAGAGCAGGCTACCGGAGATACAATTATTTTTATTGATAGCGATTTAGTTGTGACTGAAAACTTCTTGAATGCTCACGCCCAGGCGCTAAATCAGGCTAATAGCGATCGCATTTTTACTTATGGGCGGGTAATTAATACCTGTAACTTCGATTCACCTACTTCTGAACCCTACAAACTTACAGATTTTTCGGCGGCTTACTTTGCAACCGGAAATGTGGCAATAGCGCGTCACTGGCTGGATAAAGCAGGTTTATTTGATACGCGTTTTCAACTCTATGGTTGGGAAGACTTGGAACTTGGCGTAAGACTTAAACAATTAGGCTTAAAGTTAATTAAGTGTCCTGATGCTGTCGGCTACCACTGGCATCCTCCTTTTGCTTTAGCTCAAATTCCCAATCTTATTGATAAAGAAATTCAACGCGGGCGGATGGGGGTTTTGTTTTACCAGAAGCACCCTACTTGGGATGTGCGGATGATGATTCAAATGACCCTGTTGCATCGGGTTTTATGGGGCATTCTATCGGTAAATGGATTGCTAAACGAGCGCACAATGGCTCCATTTTTACAGTGGCTGATTAATCAAAACAAGCCTCAATTAGCTCTAGAAATTGCCCGAATTTTTCTAAACTGGTACAACGTCCAAGGGGTTTATGCTGCCTACGCCCAGATGCGTCAAGCACCCATACAGTAGCTAATTTGTGATACACTAGAAGGGTTGTCTAAACTCACACATCCAGTTTTTTCGGGTGTTTCTTAGTCAGAAATACACCTGGATGGAGGATTAACCCGAATAGGAGCAAAAAATATGCCAGTAGTTTCATTGGCTCAAATGATGGAGTCGGGAGTTCACTTCGGGCATCAAACCCGGCGGTGGAATCCAAAGATGGATCGTTATATCTATACTGCCCGCAATGGCGTTCATATCATTGACTTGGTGCAAACAGCCCAACTGATGGACGACGCATACAACTATATGCGGACAGCAGCAGAACAAGGAAAGAAATTTCTATTTGTTGGTACTAAGCGCCAAGCTGCGGGGATTATTGCCCAAGAAGCTAGTCGTTGTGGCGCTCACTATATCAACCAACGGTGGTTAGGTGGGATGTTGACAAACTGGACAACAATCAAAACCCGCGCCGAACGGTTGAAAGATTTAGAACGCCGGGAAGAAACTGGGGCATTGGATTTGTTGCCCAAAAAAGAAGCTTCTATGCTGCGCCGGGAAATGACTAAGTTGCAAAAATACCTAGGTGGTATTAAAACTATGCGAAAAATTCCTGATGTAGTGGTCATTGTAGACCAACGCCGGGAATACAACGCAGTGCAAGAATGCCAAAAACTAGGGATTGAAATTGTATCAATGTTAGATACAAACTGCGATCCTGATGTCGTAGATGTTCCCATTCCAGCTAACGATGATGCTATTCGCTCCATCAAGTTGATAGTGGGCAAGTTAGCCGATGCGATTTATGAAGGTCATCACGGTCAGCCAGACCCAGATGGGGATGACTACGAAGATTACGACGGCGCAGACTTCGAGGATGAAGCAAACGGATATGCAGATTCGTTACCTCCTGACGACGAAGAAACCGCAGCATAGCTTCTTAGGGAAATTCAAAATTATCAATTCAAGGTTTCAAAACCTATAAGTTTGGGCAATTGAAACCATAATTATGTTTTGAATGATTTAGTCAGTAAAGTAAGTGTTTTAGGGCAAACCTAAATTTTGCCCTAAAGCAAATACAGTGCAAAGATAACTGTAATTCAAGTAGGGATTGAGGCAAGATGGCGGACATATCTGCACAAGTTGTCAAACAACTGCGCGAAAAAACTGGCGCAGGGATGATGGATTGTAAAAAAGCGCTGAAAGAAACTGACGGCGACCTAACCCAAGCCATGGACTGGCTGCGGAAAAAGGGAATGGCTTCGGCGGCGAATAAAGGTGCAAGAGTGGCGGCGGAGGGCCTAGTAGACAGTTACATTCATACAGGCGGTCGAGTCGGCGTACTTGTAGAAGTAAACTGCGAGACGGACTTTGTAGCTCGTGGGGATGCGTTCAAAAAACTGGTACAAGATATCGCCAAGCAAGTTGCAGCTTGTCCTAATGTTGAGTATGTTTCTGTCGCAGACATTCCCGCCGAAATTTCTGAGAAAGAAAAAGAAATTGAGATGGGTAAGGACGATTTGGGCAGTAAGCCAGCAAATATCAAGGAAAAGATCGTTCAAGGTCGAATTGAAAAACGCTTGAAAGAGATGACTTTGATGGATCAGCCTTTTATTCGCGATCAAAGTATTACTGTAGAAGAATTGGTAAAACAAAGCATTGCGACTTTAGGCGAAAACATCAAAATTCGTCGCTTTGCCCGGTTTGTCCTAGGTGAAGGGATTGAAAAGCAAGAAAGCAATTTTGCTGATGAAGTAGCCGCACAAATGGGCAAGAACTAATCTTTTAGGCTGATTGCTCGGTGTTTTAGGCAGGTTAAGCACATTTGCGGCTGACCTGTCTTTATTTTGAGTACCTATTTTAGAATAGGGAAGTACAAATGTACCTAAGTCTAGCTTGGCGCTGATTGAATATGGTTGAACAAATTAATCGCGATATTGCGGCGCTAGAAGCAAAAGTAAGAGCGATCGCAATAGAACTTGAAAATGCTTATATTAGTTATCTCACTGTCCTAGGGGAGGCTGTGTCCAAACAACTAATGTTGGCAAGTTATCACTTGTGTACTCAGGGCTACCCGAAACAGTTTGTGAGCTTAACCCTTAGCCAAAGACAGCAGTTGCAGCAAGCTATGCGCAAGTTGACTCAGCAAGCCGCCGCCCAGTTGCTTAAGCATACGCAACAAGTTGAGAATAGTTTTGAGTTTTCTTTTTTGCAGGAGGAACAAGCAGCACCAATCAGCTTTTCTAACCCCACAATGTTGATGAAGTGGCAGTTTCAAGTAGAAAATGCGATCTCAAATACCTTAAAATCTCTCTCCAGCCAAACAAATACCCTCCTACAGCAAGCGGAAATCTTACCGAATAACCTGCCCCTTGCGCCCTTGATAGAAGTGGCAGCAAATTCTCCAGAAGCTACGCCGGAGGCGATGACGGGAATGCCAAATATATTAAACTTACTAATAGAAACCGATAGCGATAGCGAGTCCCAAGAATCTAATGTGACCCAGATTATTGCTATTCACCTGCGGTTGATAGATATCGAATTTGCGGATGCTACAGTTAGGGCTAAACGCAACCAAATTCGCAGTATATCGGGGAAAGTAAGCGTTCTAGAGCGCGAGTATCAAAAAAAACAGCGCGAGCGAGAGGTAGCTGAGGCTGAAGCCGCATGGCGAGCAAGTTGGTTTGAATCATAGTTTTGAAGTTTGAACATTAATGTATATCACTGACTCACCCGATTGGTTGCGCTTGCAAAAAGCCTTAGCAGTAGAGGCAGAGAGGGGCTTTGTTGACCTCATGGGGAAACAGTACCGCTTTAGTGAGTTTTTGAGTCTCAGCTTTGGTAAATCGCCGGATGGACTTCCTTTTGAGGAGCGGTATCGGTGGCAAGAAATGGCGGCAGAATTTGCCAACTATCCCCAACTAACTCTTGAAGAGCGGCAGAGTTTAGTCGCCAACACGCGCCGATATATTTACACTACTTTTCAAGCCACGCCACCCGCAGAGGCGCAGCCTTACAGTAACAAGGTGAAGTTAGCAAAAACTACTCCTTTAGCTGCGGAAATAAATGAACGCCTTAAACCAACCCTCGACCAACCTCTGACTAGCTTGCCCGAAATCGGAGCAAGGAGAGCAAGTTATTTAACTCGTTTGGATTTGTCTACGGTGCGAGACGTGCTGTTTTACTACCCCCGCGACCATATTGATTACGCTCGTCAAGTCAATATCCGAGAATTGGCAGAGGGAGAGACAGTGACAATTGTCGGTAGAATTTATCGCTGTAATTGCTTTAGCAGCCCCCGCAATTCCAAACTAACGATTTTGGAAGTAATTTTAAAAGACAATACCGGACAAATTAAACTCAATCGTTTTTTTGCTGGTAGTCGTTACTCCAATCGCGGTTGGCAAGAACAGCAAAAACGCCGCTACCCAGTCGATGCAACGGCTGCGGCTTCAGGATTGGTGAAAAAAAATAAGTATGGCGTAACGCTGGAAGACCCAGAACTAGAAATTTTGGCAAGTCCGGGGGATGGGATTGATTCGCTAACTATTGGGCGGGTAGTGCCTGTATACGCGCTGACTGAAGGCGTGAGTGCGGATATGGTCAGACAAGCGGTAATTGCTGCTTTGCCTTGCGCGAGTCAACTAAAAGATCCGCTACCTGCGGCTTTACGCAAGCACTATGAGTTAGATAAATTGAGTAATGCGATCGCAAATATCCATTTTCCCCCCGATGACACTGCTTTAGCTATTGCTAGGCGGCGTTTAGTTTTTGATGAATTTTTCTACTTGCAACTAGGTCTATTGCAGCGCCAATACAAAGCAAAACAAGTTCAAACTAGCGCGGTGATTGCTCGGACTGGGCAGCTAATTGAGCAGTTTTACGAAGTATTACCTTTTAAGTTGACGGGCGCTCAATCGCGGGTAATCAATGATGTTCTCAATGATTTACAAAAACCTTCTCCCATGAATCGTTTAATTCAGGGGGATGTAGGTTCGGGAAAAACTGTTGTCGCTGTAGTTGCTATTCTTGCGGCGATTCAATCAGGCTACCAGGCGGCTTTGATGGCTCCTACGGAAGTTTTGGCAGAGCAGCATTATCGTAAATTAGTTAGTTGGCTCAATTTGCTGCATTTACCTGTCGAATTGCTCACGGGTTCTACCAAAGCCGCTAAACGGCGACAAATTCACGCTCAGTTAGAAACTGCCGAATTGCCGCTACTCGTAGGAACTCATGCTTTAATTCAAGATCCGGTAAATTTTCAAAGGCTGGGTTTAGTAGTCATTGACGAACAGCACCGTTTTGGGGTGGGACAACGGGCAAGGTTGCAGCAAAAAGGGGAAGCGCCCCACGTATTGACAATGACTGCAACCCCAATTCCGCGCTCTTTGGCACTGACATTGCACGGCGACTTGGATGTCAGCCAGATTGATGAATTGCCCCCCGGACGGCAAAAGATTCATACTACAGCATTGACGGCGAAAGACCGCGCCAATGCCTACGATTTAATTAGCCGCGAAGTTGCTCAAGGGCGACAAGCTTATATTGTTTTACCTTTAGTAGAAGAATCGGAAAAATTAGACGTTCGGGCGGCGGTTGAGGAGCATCAAAGGTTGCAAGAGAGTGTTTTTCCGCAGTTTCAAGTCGGATTGCTCCACGGTCGGATGAGTTCGGCAGATAAGGATACAGCGTTAACTAAGTTTCGCGACAATCAGACGCAAATTATTGTTTCGACGACAGTAATTGAGGTGGGGGTAGATGTCCCCAATGCTACGGTGATGTTGATTGAAAATGCCGAGCGTTTTGGTTTATCTCAGTTGCACCAATTACGGGGACGAGTGGGACGCGGTGCGGCGCAATCTTACTGTTTATTGATGAGTAGTTCTAAGGCTGAAACGGCGCGTCAAAGGTTGCAAGTTTTGGAACAGTCGCAAGATGGCTTTTTTATCTCTGAGATGGATATGCGGTTTCGCGGACCTGGGGAAGTGATTGGAACTCGTCAATCGGGGTTAGCCGATTTTACTTTAGCAAGTTTAGTAGAAGATCGAGAAGTGCTGGAATTGGCTAGGCAAGCGGCGGAAAAGGTAATTGCAAAAGATCCCTTGTTATCTCGTTGGTCTTTGATGCGGGCGGAGTTGGAGTATCGTTATCAGAGGTTGATGGGTGGGGCAATTTTGACTTAACTAAGGGGCTTGCTAAGAAAAACCAGGACTTGAGGGGGGTCTGCCCCCAAACCCCCCATTGGGGGACGGCTTGCCTCCCCCAAACCCCCTGCAAAAAGGGTTTGTCTGTAAGTGCGCGGGTTTTTGGCAAGCGCTATTGTGTAGGTGCTGTTTTCAGGCGATCGCAAGTAACACTAAATCTTCTATCTTTTTTATATTAGGATCGCCTGCTAAGTAGCCAATCCCGCGATGTAAATGCAGGCGAAATTGGGTGGCTAGGGTTTCTTTGTCTGTGCCTAAGTTGTCGTTGTAACAGCGCTGTTTGAGAGCAATTAGGAGGATATCGGACATTTCACCGCCGAAGACTTGCCAAGTCATTTCTACATTGCTATCGGCGGGTATGGGTACGGGAGAGGGAATAGTTGGTTCGGCTAAAGAACGACAAAATGCCCAGCGACAAAGAATATTCCATTGCTCTATTTTGGTGTTGCGCTTGAGTTTGGTTAGTTGCTCTTTAGCGCTTTGAGATAGCTGAATTCGATTTAGAGGAGGTTCCATTGCTAAAGTAGCCGGGTTCTATGGTAGTTTGTCGGGTGCTTGGGGAGTATTTTAAGAGATATTCACGCGCGATCGCTTTATTATCCCGCAACTGTTGTACTTCGATTTGCCCGATTTCAGTATCGGTAGATAGCAAAATTACTTGGTGGCTGGCGTTGGGGAAATAGCGCTCTATGAGGTTGTTGCGGTGGGATGAATCTAATCTACCTAATGGCGTGTCAATGGCTACGGGTAGGTTGCGTCCAGAAACGCGGGCTAATCCCCACAGAAATGCGATCGCAAGTAGTTGTTTTTCTCCCGCAGATAGGCGATGTTTGAGTACGGGTTTTCCTGCATAGTCATACAAAGATAGCGTAAAAGTATCGGCATCAATGGCAATCCTATGCACTAAATCTGATTTGTGTAGCAAATATAAGAAGCACTCAGTAACTACAGTTTCTAGTTGATTTAGTTTGCGTAATGTGAGTTTTTCGCGGAATAGTTTGAGAGTATTTTGAACTTTTGCTGATGCTTTAATAATATGTTCGTCATTTTTGCGATCGATATTTTGTTCGCCAAACTGCGACAGTTCTTTGATAGTTTTGTCAACTAATCTGCCTAATTCTTCACAGTGCTTTCTAGTGGTTTCGTAATTAAATTTTGCTTGAACTAATTGCGCTTGAGAAGTTTTAACAGCATTAGCTAGTTTTTCGTAAGTTTCTGGGGCGGCGGCGGCAGCTAATTGTCTTTCAATTGTATTAAGTTCTTCTTCTTTATTTTGTAAATTAAGTAATTGCTCTTTGGCTTTATTTTTCTGACTTGGTAAATAATGTTTAATGACATTATTTAATTGATTATTTGCTTCTGGATCTACAGTTAGATAAGTTTGCTCGGTTAAATGAATATCTTGCTCTAAAACTTTATTTTCCTGTTCAATAAAAAGGTTAATTTGTTCGATTTGTTCCGGCAGCAATGCTAGGTTTTCGATACAACTTAAAAACCGATTGTCTCTTGCTTTTAATACATCTTGAGCAATCTTTGCTTGCAAGTGCTTAGACTCTTTTTCTGCTTGGGTTTGCGCTTGGATTAAAAGCGGCGAAATTAAAGCCAATGGGAGAACATCAGCCGCCACTTCAACTAAATTTTTGCGAAGACTAGAAATCGCATCATTACCATAACTTAGCTGTGTTTCTAGCTGACTACGGTTCTTGGCAATTTTGCCACCTTCAGATAGGAATTTTTCTGAGGTTTCATCGTGATACTTTTGGGCTATTTTTATACCTTCTTGAGCTATTCCTAGCTGCTGTTTTGCCGCCTTATACTTCTCTTTTTGCAGAGTTAGTTTTCGTTCAATTTTTTCTAAACTTGCCAAGTCTTTAGTATCAGCTAAAGCTTTACGCTTGCGATTGACTAAAATATCAATATCGTTGCCTAAGCGTTCTGCTAATTCTAAGCCCAAAAGGGTTTTGATCGCGTTAGTAACGTCAATTGTGGGCGTTTCTTGTTCGGCTAGTTCTTTTACTTGTTCGCCATCAAAAAGAAACAAATTAGAAATACCCAAAGGTAGTAAATCTTCAATACGTTCATCCCAAATTTGAGTCAGGGCTGGGTCTTCTCTACTATCAATATAAACTCCTAAAGTCTCCTTACCACTTTTAGAGTTTTTCGTCCAAACTCTTTCAATTTTAAACTCTACTTGAACATTGTTTAAAATATGCTCAAAAGTTAACTCAATCCGAGTTTGATCGCCGGGGAGTGTATGGCGATTGACTGATTGATTTAGAAATTCGCTATACCCCAAATTGTTGCGAGTAGAACATTGCGCCCGATGCCCGTAAAGTGCTAGACGAATAGCATCCATTAGCGTTGTTTTACCGCCGCCATTCATTCCACCTAATAAAATAATTGGTGGCGAATCTCGATCTTGGGGACGCAAATTTAACACCTGTCTGCCACAATAAGGGCCAAAGTTTTGAATTACAAGTTCAAGAAATATCACTTTTTGCCTGAAATTTTAAATCTGCCCAAGTTAGTTGTTTTACCGTTTCCACATTTCCATCCCCCGCCGCAGTTTTTAAATCGCGCTTGTAATGGGCATTTGCGATCGCATCAGTCGGGGATCTGGAACTTGTTTCAAAGCACTTTTCTAATTTACTATAGATACCTGTACGACTTGTCATTGTCCGATATTGGCGTTCTGTATCGAGCAATTTTGCCATCAATTCTAGGTGCATAGCGTCGCCCTGGCAGAGTTCTTCTAGTACCGCCCACTCATCTGCACCTAAAAGACTATGATCAGCCCCAGGGCGCGGATCTCGGAAAATTTCCCCCGTAACTTCTTGATAGATGCGCGGTAAGCTATCATCAAACTCGTGTTTTTCTTCTAACCAAATGCGTCTAATTTCGCTAAGTTCTTCCGCCGTGATTAGAGTAATATCACGCATTTGTAATGGTGCAGTGCGGCGAATTTGAGTTTGGGCCGCAAGTAGCTTCCTCAGCCAAGTTTCCCGCCACTCCTTAGTATAAGGACCTGGTATTGGTTCTACAGATATTTCACCATCGATATTGCGTTTATACAGTTGTACATTACCAGTTCTACGGCGAAAATCACGGCGATCGCGATCGTTTTCTACATCTAATTCATTTCGTATATCTAGCAAAGGCTGCATCCATTCTTTTTCTTCATCATTTTGGATCATTGCCTCCATCGATTTATCTTTACTAACCATGGTACAAACCCAGCACCCAAAACGAGAACTACCACAGCTAGGGGTAGAAGTATCGACTACTAAAGGGCATTCATTATCTTCTGTAGCACCCCGATACATGGCAAATAAGTCTTTATTACTTTGTCCCCAAGGATTTTCGTACTGATTGAGGTAAAGCCACACTTCATCGTTACGCCAGTCTTCTATAGGGCTGTAAATTAGAGAGTTGGGCAAGCTGGGGTTTTCATATAAATTTGAGTCGCGGATGCTAGAAGTAGAGCTAATGCGCTCGTTTACTTTACCTAACTCATATTTTTCCATCGTCGCGGCTCGTCTGCTACTTTCAGCTTTACGAGTGCCTAAGATAAGAATCACTTCACCACTAGCTCGAATCATGTCGCGGATAAAGGAGTTAGAGGGATGTATTTTTAGGCGTTCTGTACACCAGCGAAACCTATTACGGGGTGCAGGATATCCTTTGCCTATCAAACTTACCCAAAATGTATCTTTAATTGCAGGACGAAGTAAATGAGGTTCTATAGGTAGCTCTTGTTCTTGAGCCGCAGCACTCATAAGTTTTAAGGAATTACCTACCCATGCAGATACTATAGGATTTTCTACCAGAGTATCTGTTGTGATAACATAAACTGTCTTGTTTTGTTTTTCTGCTGGGAGGGCTGCGATCGCCTTCCAGACAAGCTGCAAGACTGTAGTACTATCTTTTCCCCCAGAGTAGCCTAAAATCCAGGGAATTGTATCTAAGCAATATAGTTGTTGTATTTCAGCCGTAATATTTTGTACTTCTTTTAGTAACTCAGTAGCAGTGCGTTGAGCTTGAGGTGTGTTTTCTGGCTCTTGTATTCTAGTCATTTTTCTTTCCCTGCTAAAACAAGGAGTTTTACAGAGGGATTGTTTTAATCAGTTAATCTTCATTATCGTTTTCATCATACATTCTTTCATCTTCTAAACTCTCATCCCGTAGATAATTATGATTATTACCACCTGATATATTTTCCTGGTTGATATCATCAGAACTTTCTTGACTGCTATTGTATCCGTCAATTTTTAATTCGGGCAATTCCACATGAAAAATTTTTCTCCATTCAGCAATTTTGCTAATAGTCCAATCAACTTCGCTATCTACATCTTCACGAGTTTTTTCTATTAGTTCGCGTACCCCATCAGGTTTATTAAAAAATATCATTCTCAGAAGCTCTATGCACTTTTCCGAACCAGAACCAGTTGTGATCATTGTAAGCTTGTCATTTGGCTGTACAATAACGTTTTTCCAGTGAGAGGCATTTCTATCAAAAAAACCACTATCATGCATCTTTAACACACTCTCAGTTATTTGAGTTAACGTTGCAGGAATGCGTTGTTCTGGTTTGATTCTCATTAAAAATCTTGAGATGGCAAAAAACAAAATACGCTGACCTAAAACAGTATAAAGAACATTAGATTGCCTTAAATTCTTGATTTGCTCTTTTTGGTTGGTAGTTAACTTAGTTTGCTCTGGTTGCAGAACTACATTTATATATGAATGCTCAAAATGGTTTGTCCAGTCTTTGAATGGTTGTAGCTCGTAAAAGAACCATTTGAAAATATTTTTAGTTCCCATCCCCTCAAATAAAGGATGAGATTCATAATATTTTTCTAGTGCCTTCTCTCTTTCAAGGTGGGAGTTAAATGTTTTCTTTAGAGCTTCATTTTTACTATTAATTAGCAGTTCTTCAGTACATTTACTAATTAAGTCCAGTGTAGTTAGATAAGGATCTGCTTGTGATAAATTTGTAGAATTAGATGACCATTTTACAATTTTATCCTCTAAAACATCTTCTTCTAAAAGTTTTCTAGGTATCAAAGCAGAAATTTTTGTATCATCTAGTAACAGCAGAGTTTGACGGTCAATACGTTTTGCAGTATTGTTTATTACGGTAAATATATTTCTTGTAGCTTTTATTACGTCATCACGTATCGAATCAGTTTCCTGAGAATATCCAACTCTACCAATATTCCCAAAAACTAAATATACAACTGGGATATCAAAAGATTCCTCACATTTACAATCTTCGGCTAACTCCTCAGCCGAAAGAGTCGGTAGTGCGTCAAATAAACGTGGGATTGGTAGAGTAGAGGGGATCTCTCATCTGCAACTCGTCCATGCAATGCCCTTTGTGTGATCATTCTAAAGCCCATAAACACGGCAAGATGCCCAACGGACATCAACGCTATCTCTGTCCTGTTTGCCAACAGACGT
>NZ_JBYCCV010000074.1:0-19576 GCF_057473825.1 Aliterella sp. E5.1 | reverse complement strand
CTCAGACAAAGAGTGTCTCGTTTGGTACGAAAAACATTGTCTTTCTCCAAATCATTAGAGAATCACATTGGTGCGATTTGGTATTTTGTTCATTATTACAATACATCATTACTTGTTTAGCACTACCAAAGTAAAAATTGCTCAAGCTGGGGAAATGCCCTCTCCAGGGATTGTTTATTTTGCTCCAGACCAGAATCATTTAGAATTGGATGCTCAAGGTAGATTTATTTATGGTTCTTCTTTGCCAGTAGATGGTCATTGTCCATCTGTGACACTCAATTTCAAGTCTGTTGCCAAGTTTTATGGCAAAGCAGCGATGAGTATTTTATTGACCGGAATGGGTAAAGATGGAGCAGCAGGAATGCAAGCTATTGCTCAAGCTGGAGGAATTACCATTGCTCAAGATGAGAAAACTTGTATAGTGTTTGGAATGCCTTCTGAAGCGATCGCTCTTGGAGTTGTCCAGCACGTTTTGCCCGTCCAAGATATCGCTTCAGTGCTGCTCAAAAAAGTTGCTAAGTAGTAATTCTCCTTACTCCCATTCAATTGTTCCGGGGGGCTTGGAGGTGATATCGTAAACTACCCGGTTTACCCCCGCAACTTCGTTGACAATCCGGTTGGATATTGCTTCTAACACATCGTAAGGAACCCGCGCCCAATCTGCGGTCATCCCATCTTCACTTGCTACTAAACGTAAAACTATCGGGTAAGCGTAGGTGCGCTGATCGCCCATCACTCCTACACTGCGCACAGGAAGTAATACAGCAAAAGCTTGCCAAAAGTCGTGATAAATTCCCCGGCGGTTGATTTCTTGACGGACGATTAGGTCGGCTTCTCGCAATATTTCTAGACGTTCAGATGTAATTTCTCCCAAAATCCGAATTGCTAAACCGGGACCTGGAAAAGGCTGTCGCAATACAATTTCTTCAGGTAAGCCAATTTGTCGTCCAACTTTGCGGACTTCATCTTTAAATAGCTTGCGCAATGGCTCAACAAGCTTGAAACGCAAGTCTTTGGGTAAACCACCAACATTGTGATGGCTCTTAATTTTTACTGCTACCCGTTCGCCAGTTTTGGGATCGACATTTGTATCTGCCGATTCAATCACGTCTGGGTAAAGCGTACCTTGAGCTAAGTAATCAAAGGGTCCAAGGTTTTTGGAGGCTTCTTCAAATACTTGGATAAATTCGTGTCCAATGCGGCGGCGCTTTTCTTCAGGATCGGTAACACCTGCAACCAAAGCCAAAAAGCGATCGCGCGCATTTACATACTCGACAGGAATATGAAACTGCTCTTGAAACAGCTTAACCAACCGCTCTGGTTCTAATTTACGCATAAAGCCTTGGTCGATAAAGACGCAAGTTAAGCGATCTCCAATGGCTTGATGGAGTAAAAAAGCTAACGTTGACGAATCTACTCCCCCAGATAGGGCTAGTAGCACGCGCTTGTCGCTCACTTGAGCGCGAATTTCTCTAATTGCTTCTTCGACAAAGGCGGCGGTTGTCCAAGTTGGTTCGCACTCGCAAATATGGTAAACAAAGTTGCGAATCAAAGCCAGTCCCCCAACAGAATGTACTACTTCGGGATGGAATTGTACGCCGTAGAGTTTTTGTTCGTAATTTGCGATCGCCGCGCAGGGTGTATTTTCGGTATGCGCTAATATTTCAAAGCCTGTAGGCAACTGAGCGCAGGAGTCGCCGTGACTCATCCACATAGTTGTCCCTTCTTCGACATTTGTCAGTAAGTCGGTAGGGTCGTTAATTAGTAAGGAGGCTTTGCCGTACTCTTTCCGGTCGGCGGGTAGAACGTTTCCACCTAGTTGCTTGACCATGAGTTGCATTCCATAGCATACGCCTAATACTGGAATACCCAAATGCCAGATTTGGGGATCGCACTCTGGAGCGCCTGGCGTGTATACCGAACTAGGTCCACCCGAAAGAATAATTCCTTTAGGGTTTAATTGGCGCAATTGTTCGGCGGTGGTGCGATAGGATAGCACTTCGGAATATACTTGAGTTTCCCTAATTCTCCGGGCGATTAACTCAGAATATTGAGAACCAAAATCTAGAATTACAACGATTTGACGATTTAACTGCGTCAATTCTTCATTTTGCGGCAAAGTTTCTGTCTGTACCACCTAATTTATTCCTATTAATTTCAAGTAGTGGATGTATAAATAGATAAATTTTTGGGTAAAGCTAACCAGTAATTGCTAACCCATAGATAGATACTTAAAAACTTATTTATTAGTATTAGGATTATTTTTATTAAGTTAACACAACTGAGAGAGCAACGCGATAGCAGTTTGGCTTTTAACAATAATAGTGCGATCGCGGTCAAACAGGACTGAACCAACATTAACATGGCGACTTGTCAGCTTGAATATATATTCAGTGGAGCGCAAGTCGATAGCAGCAGAAACCGCATTGTAAAGCCTATTGACCCAATTGCTCCCAGTTTCCCCATCCAATTGGCGGAGATATTGCAGGGCAGATTCGGTAGTAGAACTATTAAAAACAGTTTGTAATACAGGTGTTGGTAAACCTAACTTGGCAGCGTGAGCCGTCAAAATTTCTAACCGTCCATCAGCTAAATGATGGTGAGTATGAAAAATTCCCCCAGCAAGTTTTACGAGCTTACCATGATAACCAAACAATAAAATTGCCTTAACTTCTTGACTTGCAGCTTCTACTAATAGCGATCCCAACCAGTTGGCAGTTTTGACCAATTGCCTTGGGGCAATCCCCAATTTTTGCGCTAAATCTAAGCCATTTTCGCCGATACAAAACACTAATAAATCGGCAGATTTGGCTTTCAATCGCACTTGTTCTAAACAAGCCTCTAATTGTCCGGGGGCGCTTAGAGGCTGAGAAATCCCCGTTGTACCGAGCAGAGAAAGCCCTTCTACTACCCCAAAAGCCGCGTTAGATGTCCGCTCGGCTAAGGCTCTACCTTCAGGAAGAATAATTGTTAACTTGATATGTTCATTTGGTTCTAGAAGTCGCAGCAAATTGACTTGCAGTAATTGCTGGGCATAACTATACACCGCCGGATCGCCATTTAGCTTGTGTCCCAGCCCTTCACCCCCCACAATTGTAATTTGCTGGGTTGATGATTCCATCCATTCTACTAAAGCCCAAATTGGTGTGTTGCGCGTAAGATCCAAGTTATCGCCAGGATCGCTGCGAGTAATTGCTAAAGCTGTTCCTGGCTGCAATCCGGCTACTTGTTCGATCGCAATTTCGACCGTTTGCGCTGGGGTAATTAGATCGACAGATACAGTTAAGCTATTAGTGCGGCTTTGCAACCATTGTAAGGCTGCGATCGCACTGGCGCAGGCAAAAACAGGTAGAGTATAACCAGAACGGGGCGAACTTAAGGACACATTGCACCAGTTGGAAGTAAATCTATCTACTAGGGATTCTCTTTCTGCTGACTGTTGTTTAGTACAGCATTTTTAGCCTATCCTCCAAAATTATATTAGCAAAGCCGATTTGCCTAAAAGCGGGTCAATACGGATTTGTATAAACTCAACCCTTATTGAATTAAGCTTTGGTGGAAACCATTACTCAACCAGTTTCAGATTTGCTAGAGAACCCTGCAACCTCATTATCGGGGCTTTTACCCGATAGCCAAAACCAGATTTATAGCAAACAAGCAATTCGTACCAGTCTGAAAGCTTCTACTATTGACGGCGTGTTTGCCGCTATTTTTACAAGTATTACGGGCGGCGTATTGCTGACCAATTTTTTGCTGCAAGTAGGCGCAAGCCCAGTAGAAATTGGGATGCTGTCATCAATTCCCATGCTGTTGAATGTATTGCAACCCTTGGGCGCTTATCTAGGCGATCGCACAAGTAGCCGCCACTACTATTGTTTGTGGATTTTTGCGATCGCGCGGTTATTGTGGTTGATTTTAGTAGTGGAAATTGGCTGGATTAGTTGGTCGGGGGGTAATCTCCATCAGCTAGTCAGTTGGACTCTAGGAATGGTCTTAGTTACCCATATATTAGAGTCTTTGGGTGGCTCTGCTTGGCTCAGTTGGATGGCGGTACTCGTTCCCCATCGCTTGCGGGGGCGTTATTTTGGGTTTCGCAACAGTGCGGCTAGTTTAACTAATTTGGTGGGCGTACCACTGCTGGGATTTGCGGTATCGGCTTGGCCAAGTGGCACAATTAGCGGCTACGCGGTAGTTTTGTTTTTAGCCGTAGTTGCAGGCATTATTAGTCTGGGATGTCAGTTTTTCATGACGGATGTCAATCCCCAGCTAACAGCTAAAAAAGTAGAAACGGAACAAACAAACTTTTCACTTTTAGGTAACTTTTCGCCTAACTTTTTGATGTTTTTGTTGTACTTTGGCGTGTGGACGTTTGCAGTTAACCTTAGTTCGCCGTTTTTTAATCTCTATTTGTTAGACAACTTGCATTTAGATTTATATTGGGCAACGCTTTACGGCAGTTTGACGGCTGCGGCTAACTTAATAATGCTGATTTGGTGGGGTAAGATTGCAGATCGAATCGGCAATCGTCCATTGCTGTTATTAGTAGGTATTTTGGCTGGAGTAACGCCGTTATTTTGGCTGGGCGCGGTAGCAGATAATATTTCTTTGTGGTTGTGGCTACCGCTAATTCATATATTTACGGGCGGTACTTGGGCAGCCATTGAGTTATGTAGTAGTAATATTCAAATGGAAGTTGCCCCAAGAGAGCATCCTTCTAGTTATTTTGCCGTAGCGGCGGCGGTAGCGGGGGTTTGCGGAGCTTTGGGAACCACCGCCGGGGGCTTTTTGAGTGAGATACCCGCTATTGGTGGTTTACCAGGCTTATTCGCGCTGTCGGCGGGGGTGCGATTATTTGCTTTATTGCCTTTAGTATTTGTTACCGAACCTCGCAGCCAAAGGGTTACGCACCTTGTCAGTAATTGGCTAAATACAAAAGCGCGATCGCCTTCGCAAAGCATAACTATTGCAAATACACCAAAATAGAGATAAGAGCAACGCGCGATCGCCCCAAAGCAAAAACTGCATGAATACCGTTGATTATCTCCGCATTAGTTTAATTGACCGTTGTAATTTTCGCTGTCAATACTGTATGCCGGAAGGAGACGAGCTAAACTATATTCTGCGACAACAGATATTAACAGATGAGGAATTACTAATTCTCATCAAAGAAGTTTTCATTCCTGTTGGTTTTACTCGCTTTCGCTTGACGGGGGGCGAACCATTGTTGCGTCCCGGTGTAGTAAGTTTGGTAGAAAAAATTGCTGCAATCCCCCAAACTCAAGATCTTTCCATGACTACTAATGGGTTTCTTTTAGCTGGAATGGCGCAGCAATTGCACGATGCGGGATTGCGCCGGGTAAATATTAGTTTGGACTCGTTGAACGCTGAGACTTTTGATGCCATTATTGGCAATCGCGGGCGCTCCCAATGGGGGAAAGTATGGGACGGGATTCAGGTAGCTTATAGAGTAGGATTTGATCCTTTAAAACTAAATGTAGTCGTAATTCCCGGTGTAAATGATAGCGAAGTGTTGGAACTTGCGGCTTTAACTATTGACAAGCAGTGGCACGTTCGGTTTATTGAATTTATGCCTATTGGGAACGATCGCCTATTTAACGAGCAAGGCTGGGTATCTTCAGAGCAATTACGAACCCGCATTAGTAACAAGTACGGTTTAACTACAGCGTTTGTAAGCGGTAATGGCCCCGCCGATGTGTTTAAAATTCCTCACGCCAAAGGAACTTTAGGATTTATTAGTCAGATGTCGGAGTGTTTTTGCGATCGTTGTAACCGGATGCGTTTATCAGCCGATGGCTGGCTGCGTCCGTGTTTGTTGAACGAAAGCAACCAAATAGACTTAAAAACAGCGTTGCGGACTGGCGTAGATTTAGAGGACTTGCGAAGTCTTGTCAGCGAATTACTAGCACTCAAACCCGAAATCAACTACAAAGCCAGAGTTTCTGGCACTACAGGCGCTTACAACCGCACTATGTCGCAAATCGGCGGCTAGTTTGAGGCAACTTTTGAATGGCGAATGACTTTTGCTGTATGGTTGTACTTGCTATCATAGAAACAATAGTGTATGCGCCGACTACACAACAGGCTCTTGCCTGTGTCAGAGTGTGTCAAATGCTCTCAAATGGTTATCAACCTATCCATGTATTTAGGTATAACCAGACAACCAAAACAGTATTTATTCTGGCTGGCATAACTGAAAGCTTAGAGGTTTTGATTTTTCCTGATGGTCAATGGAGATTTAATAATGAAGCCTGACTTTAGCAAAATGACCCGTCAAGAATTGAGAAATTATATCTCAACTCACCGAGAAGATGACGATGCGATTGAATCCTTAATTAACCGAGGAAATCCTCACAGCCTTAAATATCCCTTTCCTAAAACCGAAGACGATTTTAGAGAAATGGAAGAAATACTCAAGCAAAGATTGGGTAGTAAAGGAGAGACATCCTAGACAAGACTCGCATTTTTTGCGATCGCACAATTCCACAACATTTTAGCATTCTCCATATTCTCCCTCCTTAAAAAAGGGGGGCTGGGGGAGATCAACCGTTGCATCTCACCACAAACACTCTCAAAATCACCTAAAATCTGCTGATTTGATTAAGATCTCCTTTAATTTGTCTCTCCTTCCACAATATTAATTTCTGCTTCTGTCAAGCCGTAAAGTTGATAAACCAGTTGATCTATTTCAGTTTCAATGTCCTTAATATCTTTCCCTTTAGCATCAAAACATTTTTCTACAAGAGTTTTTATCTTTTTTTGCTCTGGTTTGGTAGCCATAAAGACAGGAATTTGCTTCATATAGTCGCTAAATGCTCTTAAATAACCACCTCGAATAGAGTTAGAAATCATTGAGTAGAACCATTCAACTAATTGAGAGTTTAAAAGCCACAAAGCCACATTTCATTAGTTGGAATAAAGTAGCAAGTATTACCTGCATAAAAACCTAATCTATCAATGGCAAAACTTTGATGCTCATAAATATCAGGATAGATAATTTTAGGCTGCTCAAATTCTTCCCAGTAAACACAAGAGCGTAATTCCCAAAAATATTTACCTTGGTCGCATCGCTTGATTAATGATTCTTTAAATTGCAAAAAATATTGATAAATTGCAGGATAAGTTTCAGAAAAAATTTCCTCTGCCTCTTTTTCTGGTCGCTCAGACCAGGGATGTTTTTTATTTTCAGAAGATTCAATTTTGATGATATATTGCTCGGTAAAATCAATATGCCATCGTTTAACATCTCGACCACGCAAAAAAGGCTTTAACACTTCAGTAGAAGAAGTATCTTCGTCAATCAATCTGTTGTAGGTAACTTTATCTACAACAAATGCTTCATTAAAACCTGTTTTAATTCCGTAATAAAATCTGCTATTTATATACTCTCCTAACGGCGTACCAGAATTTTGCAGTTTTGCTAATAAGTTTAAGGTTTGAAAAGACTCTAGCCGCCAACCGTCAGATTTCAAGTTTCCCTGCAAAATTGTCAAACTATCCTGCTCTAACTCCGTTGCAAAATGTGCAATATTTTGTGTTTTCGCTTCATCCCATGACAAAGCTTGTACTTGGTTTGCATCAGATTGAATTTTACTTAAAATAATGATGCTAGGATAGGCGATCGCTTCTTCAAAAACTGGAAAATCACCGAAATCAATTAAATAGTGAATCGTTGTTGAATCTGTTAAAAATTGGCGTAGTTTCTTACCATAACCTGCTCTAAAATATTTGTTAGAAGATATATAAGTTAAATGACCGCTTGCTTTTAATAAATGCAAGCCTAATTCATAAAAATATATAAATAAATCAGCAACACCTGTATAGCATTGATAATTTTGCTGCAAAATTGGTTTCAATTCCTTAATTTCTTCCTGTCTAATGTAAGGAGGGTTGCCAATTACTACATCAAAGCCGACAAAATCACCTTCATTATTCAAAACTTCTGGAAATTCAAACCGCCACTCTAGAGCATTTTCATAAAGCCTACCGCTTTCTACATCCTCAATTTCAACCCTTAACTTATCAATTTCATTACTTAACTTAGCGATTTTTTGCTCCCGTGCTTTTTTAGCGGCTTTTGTTTCCTCAAATAACAAAGGTTGTTCCAAGTTATAAAGATCAACTTCTAAAATTCTCAACTTAGTTTTATTTGGATCAATTCCTTGCAGCGTTGTCTTAAAACTGCCTTTAATATCTTTAATTAATCTTTCCATTTCCCACTTTTGCTCTTTATTTTCAGCATTGCGGTAAGTTTGCACAGCATTGCGATAACTATCTATACTGTGTTTATTTTTAGTTAAAGCTTGTTTCAAATCAGCATCCAACGCAAACCGACTAATTAAAGAATTACCGCACTTGATATTAATATCAATATTCGGTAGAGTCTCCAACTCTGTGCAATTACTTTCTACCCGATAATAAGCATTTTTTTAAAAGCTCTATCCACAACCGCAAACGACAAATTTTGACCGAATTTGGATTAATATCGACACCAAATAGACAGTTTTCAATAATTGTTTGCTTTTCGTGAAAAAGTGTCTCTTGTATGCGCTGACTTTCTTTGCTTTTCGGATTGTATTCAAATAGCTTTCCATCATCATCAATGACAATTAACTCGTCATTTACAACTTCAACCTGATAATCTCTTAAGGTTTTACCACTTCTATCAAGCAGAACTTTTAGCTCACTTTTGATTGTAATTATTTCATTAAGAGCCGAGACTAAAAAATGCCCCGAACCCACCGCAGGATCGCAAGTTCTTAAACTATTAATGATGGTATTGGCGGCTTTTTTATCAGTAATTTTTTCATTCAAATCATCAATATTTTGACAATCCCAGCTATTAGCTTCATTGAATTTCTGTACTACTGCTCTACGAATTGTTTCACGACACATATACATCGTAATAAAGCCCGGTGTAAAGAAAGAACCATCTTTATAGCCGTTAATTTTTTCAAAAATTAGACCAAGCACCGAAGCATTAATCAGTGTCTTGTTTTCTTCTTGAATCTCCTCTGAACCTTCACTACTAAAATCATAAGCATTGAGAAACTCAAATAAATATTCTAAAGCATTGAGATTACCCAGTCGCCTTTTGCCATTACTATCTTTTAAAACACTAGATGAAAAAATAGGCAGATTTTCATCTCTGAGATTGCTAATAAAAATAGTTAATTGCTCTATATCCGTTGGCTCAAACAGCGAACTATTAAGATAAGGAATATTGGCAAAAATGGCTTTTATACTTGCATTGCGATCGCTCTGCTTGCGAGCTAGTACGTCAAAAAAAAGTCTGTTAATATCACCATAGTTTTGTACTTTTGTCAAGCTTAAAAAAGCAAAAGATTGATCGCCTTTATGATATTTAATTAATTGAGCTTCTAGTAATTTAAGGAAAAGAACACGGTTTATCCAAGTGATTACTAACTCTAAACCAACATTAAAAAGTCTTTCTCCTTCAGAATCTCCAAACTGTTCTGGTTTTTCTAGGCGAGAAATTTTGTCTAAACTATCAAGCTGATTGATGGCATTTTCAAGCAAAGAACCTGCAACGCGATCGCTCTCTTTTTTGCGTCCGATCAGCTTTTTACTACCTTCCTTTGTTTCCGTCAAGCCGATAATATACAATAACTCGCTATAAAAAGCCTTATCTAGTCTGTTGCTATCGTTAGCAAAGGGCAATTTCAATAAATGTTCTGGGGAAAATAGCTTAAATAACGCAATCAGTTCGCGATCGCCTTCCTCGTCACTATTCCTCAAAAACCCGTCATATTCGCGGATATCAAAATGAGTAAACTCGATCTCATTTTCGATCTCTGCGATCGCTCTTTCAGCAATTTGTTTATAGAAAAATTCAGTTTTTGTACTACTCAGTCTCCCTGCTTCAAAATCAGTGAATTGCTTTACCAATGCTTTGTTTTGAACAAACATCTGTTCAAAAACCGTTGCATCAAAAATAAACCACTCGTAAATATTAGTTGCAACTATATATCTAATTTCAAGATTATTGCCTGTAATTCTTTCCCGCAAAAAATATAAAACTAATTCCTGAAAAGCCTTAGTGTTTAAATTGTCAACCTTCAGCATCTCGCCTTTATTGGTTGGTTTCTTGGCTTCTAAAATTACACCAACACTGGTTGTAGCATCTTTGCCATTATGAATAACAAGGTCATTGCGCCCTTTAGTATTGATAAAATAACTTGAGCTATAATAGGTGTTCTTTAAAAAATCAGAAACAAGATTTTTATGAAATTCCTCTGATTCAGCTTCATTAATTTGGTCACATAGTTTAATCAAGTTGTCTTTAAAAGTTTCAATATTCTCCCTGATTGGCTTAACCTTAAGGAATGCTTTATTTAATGC
Source organism: Aliterella sp. E5.1 (assembly GCF_057473825.1). Taxonomy (NCBI): domain Bacteria; kingdom Bacillati; phylum Cyanobacteriota; class Cyanophyceae; order Chroococcidiopsidales; family Aliterellaceae; genus Aliterella; species Aliterella sp. E5.1. The sequence goes on along the minus strand of NZ_JBYCCV010000074.1, from coordinate 9,196 downwards.
TTTTCTTGGCTGTAATTTTTTGTCTGTCATGAAAACTCGGCTATGAGTACCCAATAGATTTACTCTAGTATGCCTAATTGTTACTAAATTGGCTGTACTTTCTCCGGCGTTGTATTAATACATCTAGAAAAAGCTATTCCTAACAATGAAACAAGAGCGATTGCGCGATTCTTTAGTTACTATTCTGCTGCCAATATCACTAATTTTTGGTCTAGTTCTACTTTTGAGTTTGAGTGCCGAATCGCCTAACATTCCGAAGGAAGCAAGTAACCCCTTAGAATTAGGGCTTAAGGTGCTAGTTGGCTACTTAGCGGTAGGTGCAGAAATTGCGGCGGCATTAGTTGTTGGCAGTGCAGTTTTACGCGGAATTACTAGCTATTTGCGCCAGTTATTTTCTCGTTCCAAGCAGCATTATGATTCTACCGAATCGATCCGTCTAAAATTGGGACGAGTGCTTACCCTGGGGCTAGAATTTGCTGTTGCTAGTGATATTCTCCGCACCGCCGTAGCACCTACGCGCCGAGATATTTTGAACTTGGGAGCAATTGTGCTACTAAGAACTTTACTCAACTACTTTTTGGAGCAAGAAATTAGGCAGGGAGAACAGAGCAGTCGCTTAGAGCAAGAACGCAATTAGGTTAAATAACTAACGGTTTTGCATAAGAAAATCCTAAAAAATAACAGACGCTAAGTATAACGTCTGTGACATAGCAATTATTAGTTGTTTGCCCCTTCGTAAACCTCTCAGGACTAGATCGATCAACTCAAGCGGTCTCGCCCATCGTGGCGGTACTCAGCCATTCTAAAGATGTGGCGCAGACGTTGGAAATAGCTGGGTTTAAAGGGTGCTGCGCAGATAGTATCTAGCAGTGCAGGGCGCACATTATCATTATTTATTTGATAAATTGTCTCTAATACTGCAAAACGTTGACGATCGCTTGTATTCAAATAATTTTTGAGTGCGATCGCAAATGCTTCTGCTGTCCCTTGTTGCGCTAAGTCCCGTAACTCTGGGGGTAGGTGAGCAATTTTTTGAACTTTCATTTGCTCCCGCGCTTGGCTATCTGATAGCTTGTATAAGGCTTCCCAGGCGATGCGCTGGACAAATTCGGCGGGATTATTAGTAAGCTGAGTTAGAGGTGCGATCGCATTCCTATCGCCACACCATCCCAAAGCCCAAGCTATGCAATAATCTCGTAATGGTTCGCCCGTACCAATTAATTGAATTAGTAGCGGCGTAGCTTCTCTTATTTTTAATTCTCCAGCCCGCCAAATTGCCCGATCTAAATTCCATTTGCTGCGGTTTCTACTAGCTAAACAATTGAGAATTTGTGCCTGTCGAGCGTAGTTATTAATTGCTATTTGTGGTGGAGTTATTACTGGAGTTGCTGTTTGATTTGTTGACCTATTATTTTGCTCATGGTAGCCTTTTTAAAGTTGGGTTTAAACTAATTTATCAAATACTTTTTGGGCTTCGTTTTGGGCTACAGGTTGAATAGTTTTAGCGCCTTCTTTTAACGTATTACCGCGCTTTCCGTAGCGGAAGTTGACTACAAAGCGATCGCCTATTTGACATAGATCTATTTCATAGATTTTATCGGAACTACCTTGCTGATAAATTAAGGTTGTTCTTTTAATTAATTGCATAGAAAATATATAAAAGCTTATTACCAATTATATTCTCAGTTAATTGAATATCCTGAGATTATTATAGGTAGCTTTTGTTAAATATTTATAAGTTCAACTTTATAATTAAAAATAGACTTTCAGTTAAATACTTTATGCCTAAACCTACTATCCTGCAACCCGGACAGTCTTATACTTTTAGGCAATACTTTGAAATGTCTTACGAGCCAGAGGACATTTTGGCAGAATTTGGTTACACGCTCAAACGTCAGATTTTATCTTTGCCTCAGTCTAATTTAGACTTAGATCGGCTAGAAAACCTTAAATCTCGAATTGAAGAAAGCTTACCCTACATTAGTCTCACAAGCGAAGCCGCCCGCCGAGAATTACTGATTGCGCCTCTGTTGTTAGATGTAGTTCATTACACCCGCGCCCAACTCCGTATCGAGTACCCGCTTGTTGTGACAGAACAACTCAAAGGCTCTCTTGATTATTACCTTTACTCTATAGGCAGATTACTGGTAATTGAAGCAAAAAACGCCGATTTAGCTAAAGGTTTTACTCAGTTGGCTGTAGAGCTAATTGCTCTCGATAAATGGACAGACTCAGAACAACCTATACTCCAAGGAGCCGTCTCTACTGGGAATATATGGCAGTTTGGCGTTCTACACCGAGAGCAAAAGCAAATTCAGCAAGGACTCACACTTTACCGAGTTCCTGACGATTTGGAGAGCCTGGTTCGCATTCTGGTTAATATTTTGCAACCCTAACCGAGGTTTAATGCAAAAAGTGCCGAATCCCAGTAAACACCATAATTAGCCCCAGTTCATTAGCGGCTTTGATAGAATCCCCGTCGCGCATACTTCCCCCTGGCTGGACGATCGCATTTATCCCGGCGGCAGCGGCGGCTCTTACAGAGTCATCGAAGGGAAAAAAGCCATCGCTGGCAAGAAAGCCACCCTTAGCGGCTTCTCCAGCCTGTTCTAAGGCAATTTTTACAGAGCCGACACGGTTCATTTGTCCCGCGCCAATGCCTTTAGTAGTACGGTTTCCTGTTACTACAATTGCATTTGATTTGACGTGCTTGCAAACATTCCAAGCAAAAACTAATTCGGCGAGTTCTGTAGGGCTTGGTTGGCGATCGCTTACTACTTGCCAAGTGCTAGAATCGGCAATGTCATTGTCCGCATCTTGAACTAAAAAGCCGCCAGCAATTACTTTTACTGTCTGCTTAATACTGGTGTTATCAGGCAAAAGTAAAACTCTAAGTTTAGACTTTGCTGCAATAATTTCTTTTGCTTGAGCTTCAATATCGGGCGCAACTACGCATTCTAAAAAAGTTTGAGTTAGGGCGGTAGCTGTAGCTACATCTATAGGACGATTTAACGCTACAATTCCCCCAAAAGCTGACACAGAATCAGCGTTGAAAGCTTTGTTATAAGCTTCTTCTAAACTATCTGCCAACGCTACCCCGCAAGGATTGGTATGCTTGATAATTACGGCGGCGGGTGTATCGGTAAATTCGCTAACTATACGCTCTGCTGCTTCTAAATCGACTAAATTGTTATAACTAAGTTCTTTACCTTGCAATATAGTTGCTGTCGCCCAACCTGTAGGAGTATCGCCTGTTTGATACCAAGCGGCGGATTGATGGGGATTTTCACCGTAACGCAGAGGTTGCAAGGTTTTCCCTGTAAGCGTAAAGCTTTCTTCAGTTAGATAAGACGCGAACTGACCAGTCAGCGCTTGCGCTATCGCACTGTCATAGCCTGCGGTATGCAAAAATGCTTTTTGAGCGCACTGTAACCGAAATTCTAACGATACTTCGCCTTGATTTTGGCGCAATTGTTCCAAGTAAGAATTGTAGCTAGTAGGATTGCTAAGAACGGTAACATGAGCGTAGTTTTTGGCAGAGGCGCGAATTAAAGTAGGTCCGCCAATATCAATTTGTTCGATGGCTTCAGGTAGAGTTACGTCTGGTAGTGCGATCGTTTGCTCAAAAGGGTATAAATTTACTACAACTAGATCGATGGGGCGAATTTGATTATTTTCTAAGTCTGCTAAGTCTTGAGGTACATCTCGCCGCGCCAAAATACCGCCGTGAATCCGAGGATGTAGAGTTTTGACTCGCCCGCCTAATATTTCTGGAGAACCCGTATAATCAGCAACTTTGGTAACGGGGATTCCCTCAGCTAGTAAGGCTTTGGCGGTTCCACCACTGCTGATAATATCAAAACTAAATTCGTCTCTCAATGTCCGGGCAAAGTCAATAAGTCCGGTTTTGTCAGATACGCTGAGAAGTGCTAGACGTGCCATAGATACAAAGTTTTCCTAATTGCTAAGTTTAAGGATATGAGGCGCTAAGAATTGGTTATTATTGCAATAGACTTCGTGCAAAAGTTTTATTTAGTCGGCTTAAGCCGATTTTAGTTATAAGCAAACGGGTTTTAACCCTAAGCTGGCTAGGATGATTTTTCAATAAATCCATTGGGCATTTTTAGCTAATATTTACGAAGTCTAATAAATTAAGAGAATTTTTATACTAGGAGAAAGTCTCTGTCATTACAAGTTATTAATGTACCCCCAACTACAGGTAAAGAACCTACAGGATTAGTTGTAGTCTTGCACGGCTGGGGTGCTAATGCTAAAGATTTAGCTTCCGTTGTGCCTTTTTTGAATTTGCCCGATTATCAGTTTATTTTGCCAGATGCGCCTTTTGCTCATCCTCATGTAGCAGGTGGTAAAGCTTGGTACGATTTTCAGCAAAATAATCAAGGTTATTTTGAAAGCAAGGAATTACTAAAAGATTGGCTGCAATCGTTGGCAACAGATACGGGTGTTCCTTTGTCTGGGACAATTTTAAGTGGCTTTTCCCAAGGTGCGGCGATGACTTTGGACGTAGGCTTGCATTTACCGTTGGCGGGTTTGGTGGCGTTAAGCGGTTATTTGCATCCGGTTACAGAATTACCAAGTAGCGCAATTGCGCCGATTTTGCTAGTACACGGTAGACAAGATTCGGTAGTTCCCTTAAGTGCAGCCCAAAAAGCGCGAGATAGTTTGCAATCTATGGGCGCAAAGGTACAGTATCAAGAATTTGATATGGGACATGAAATTCGCCCAGAAGTTATTGCTTTAATCCGCAATTTTATCATGGCACAAAAACCTGCTTAGCTGTTATCGGGAAAGCGATCTAAGCCTTGATCTTGCCACGATAAGGGGTCTTCTAAAGGTTCCAAATGAGTGATGATGTTAGTGCTGGGTAAAGCTCTACTGATTGCAAGTTCAATTTCTTCAGATAAATCGTGTCCGCGCTGCACCGTCCAATCTCCAGGTACAAGGATGTGGAAAGAGACGAAGCGGCGCGAACCTGCGACGCGCGATCGCATAGCATGAAATAATATCCCTTGGCGATCGTAATAAGGTGCTAGTAAATCTGTAATAATTTTTTGCTCAGCTAAAGGTAAAGCAGTATCTAATATTCCATACCCAGTCTCTTTTAGTAGTCTAAAACCTGCCCAAACTATATTGGCGGCGACAATTATCGCAATGATTGGATCTAAAAATAGCTTACCTGTTAATTGCACCAGCAATAAACCAACTACTACCCCCACAGAAGTCCAGACATCTGTAAGCAAATGATGCGCGTCTGCTCGGAGTGTAATCGATCTTAAACGTTTTCCCGCCCGCAATAAAATAAATGCTACTCCCCCATTAATTGCGGCGGCGATGAGCGAAAGAATTAACCCTGAGTCAACTTTTTGGATAGGTTGGGGATGGATTAATCTATCTAGGGCAGCTACACCAATACTTAAAGCAGCAATTAAGATTAACGCCCCTTCTAAGCCACTAGAAAAATATTCAGCTTTGGAATGCCCAAAAGTGTGTTCCTCATCTGGTGGCTGGGCAGCTAGAGACAGCGCCCACACTGCAAAAACGGCGGCGACTAAGTTTACAACTGATTCGGCTGCGTCGGAAAATAAACTTACAGAATTGGTAAGCAGGTAAGCGCCAAACTTTAGAGTAATAGTTGCGATCGCGGCGACAATCGAGAGGATAGCATAAGAACGAGCAGATTTGTGACTCATGGCAATAGTCTAACTGTAGTCAATGCGATCGCATTATCTACAATTTACGCGCAATTATGGTGCGATGGCGAGGCGTATTGCTAACTATTGTTGGCGTGGTAAATCCGGCGGCAACTAAGGCGCTTTCAATATCTAAACTAAAATAATCGTCTAAATATGGCTCGGTACTTTTGAGCAAAGTCAAAATGTAAGGCGGCATTTTTGCATAGATTTCCGACTTGGGGTTCATATCCATAATTGTCAAATACCCACCCGGCTGTAATACCCGCCCAGCCTCTTGAAATATCTGCTTAGTTGCCGATTGGGGTAATTCATGAAACATCAAAAAACTAGAAACCAAATCAAAGGAATTAGCAGCTAAAGTTGTGGCTTCAGCAGTGGCGTGAAGCCAGTTTATAGAACTATTGCGCTCAAGAGACGAATATTTGGCAACAGCGAGAAAGTAAGGAGATAAATCTAACCCCGTAATTGCTGCATTGGGGTAAACTTCTTGCAAAGCAAAGCTACTCATCCCGACACTACAACCCAAGTCGAGAATAGTTTGGGGGTTAGGGGAAATTTGGCTAGTAATAATTTCATGATAGCTAGAACGTAAAAGGCGATCGCCTTTTGCCCCAGAACCAGACCAAATCCCGGCATGAACGGCGATTGCTGCAACTTCTACTTCTAAGGCTGCTTCCCAATTGAGATTCCCTTGTTCGTAAGCGTGGAAAGATTTGAGATAGTAATCTGGATAGGCAAGTTGCGGATTTTGAACTTGGGCAAAGTCAGTTTCCCAATTGCGTGCTTTTAATTCTTGCACTCTTTTTGTCCAAGGTACGCCAATTTTTTCTGCTCGTTTAATCATCATTTGTCTGGCTTGATGTTTGGCGAGATTTGCCAAGGGTTTAATTGCCAGCAACCCATTTACCAAACGCGAAGCTAATCCCGAATTATTATTTACAGTAGCCGTCATCATAAAAGTTGCTAAATTATCTGTTCTTATTTTGCAAGCATTAGAGCTTGTTTGCAAAAAAATCCTGATGACTTGGGCGACATCAGAGACCGATAGCAAAAATTATACTCGTACTCCTAAATGATTTATCAAAGCAACTAGCACAGATTTTTACTCCTATTTGCCTTAAAACCAGCAGAATCTAAACCAAACAATTATCAAACTTGCCGAGATTCTATTGTTGTCGTTAGTTTGTCTAAGGCGCTAGTCAATCTTTCTTGAGCAATAACGGTAGGATCGGGGGAAGCGGCTTCGGCGGCGGCGGCTTCTCCACTACGGACGAATTTTCTTTGAGCCTTTTCAAAAGCCCGAATGAGCAAGAAGATGCAGAAAGAAATTACTAGAAAGTTGATGATTGCGGCTAGAAATACGCCGTATTTGATGCCATTGATCGATAAAAGCTGCAAGTCTTCAACCTTAGCAGCCCTCAATGCTGGGGTTAAAATTAGCGGAGTAATAATATCTTCCACTAAAGAAGTAACAATCTTACCGAACGCCGCGCCGATAATTACAGCAACAGCTAGATCGATTACATTGCCACGCATCAAAAATTTGCGAAAATCAGCTATAAATCCACTTGTAACACGGGTCATCAGGTTTTAGTTTTTATTATTGTTTAATCAGGCGGATTATACAGGCTTTTTTTTTACCTCTGACGTGATCGCAATAAATTAATACCCGTGATGCTAATTTCTATAGCTCGTTTATTTGCTGCTGGGCTTCAAGGCTAACAACATTTCAACTTGGCTAGTAGAGTTATTAGGGCTGCTGGCGCTCATGGCAATACCGCGAATGGAAGCTAAAATAGCTTTGGTTTCTGGGGTAATTGTATTTGCTTGGGCGTTGGCGTTAATTAGCGCTACCGTCTTATCCATATCTAAATAAAAGTATCCAGCATTTGATTTAGGCAAAGAACTTGTAGCCGCCTTGAAATTATCGCTGCTAGTTAGAAATTGACTTGGCTTAGTTGCGATCGCATCGGCAATTGGTCCGCCAAAAGCGATAAATACAGTATCTTTATCTAACCATCCATGTCCTAATAATGCGCCTTGACCTGGTATTTGCCATTCAGTTACCTGAGTATTGGTAATGCTTCTAGGTGCTACGCTTACGGAAGCCGTTTTAGCAATATTGTCCAACTTGCTTAGCGTAGCTTCGGCGGTAGGACGGTTTGTAGTATCAATTAATAATGCGCCGCCAAATCCGACTGGTGCGAGTAGTCCTTGTTTGGAAGAAATTGCAGCTATTGCAAATTCCCCATCCATCCAGCCAAAAATGTCTTTGTCTAAGTCTAAATTGTAGTTTTGCAATTGCGCTTTAGCTAAATCTAAACCTAAGCTTACTTGGGGAAGATTTTTGGCTTGCTGGTTAAAAGCAGTCCAACTTTTGCTAATTCCCGCACCAGTGACTAAAGCAATTGTTTCGGCGGGTAAAACTTCTACTAATTTGCCTGAAGATGCTTGATACTGATTTTTTAGCAACTGCGGATCGACATCAGCCAGAACTTTCAACCGCAGTCCATCATTGTCTACTCCCACACCCGCAATTACGGATTTAACTTGTTTTAATTGCGCTAAAGTTTCGGGGGGAATTTGCGAGGCATTAGGGCTATTGGCAACCAGTTGTTCGACTACCGCGCCATAATCTGGCAGGTAAACTTGAGCAATTGGGTTAGTTAAATCTATACCTTTAGCTAAAAGACTATTTGCACCTTCTTTAGTGGCAAAAGATGGTTCACCTTTGAAGGTATCAATAGCTTTTTCTACACCAACTTTTTCGGGCGCAACTACTACATACTCATTATTGAGGACGCTGCTATAAACTGGTTCGCTTTGACCTTCAATACTTTCAGTAATTTTTTGTCCTTTGTACTCTGTCTCCGTGTTTTTGACGTTTTTGCGCTCTTTTAACTTGTTAGCAAAATTTAAAGCACTAACTTTATCTTTGATTTTTACTACCATCAACACGTTAAAAGATTCTGGTGTTGTTTGGGCTGGTTTTGTAGAGTTTGGAGGCAAAACAGCAACCATTACACCACCAACCCAAGGTTTTAAGTCTTTTTCGTAATCGATGTTAGATTCAGCCAACGCTTGTTTGTTAAAGTCTTGTAAGCCTTTGTTTACCAAGTCTTGGGCTTGTTTTGTCCCAAACTTTTGCAACTGCGCCCAAGCTTGAGAATCGGGAGAAATAAAACTTGCAATTATTGCCTCATCTGGGACAATTTTGGCACTAGCAAGCGGACTTGTACTATCACCACCGCCACGAAAATAAACGTAAGCAGCTACACCACTTGCTACAACGACAGCCGCAGCTAGGGCGGGAAATAACAGATTTGATTTTTTTCCTGACATTTTTATTGACCGAGTGAAGTACCCCAACCTGCTTTGCGAGGTTGGGGCTTCCAACCAAGCTCAATTCAGGGACGGTTTTATTCGTCCTCGGAGCTTCCCACTTCATCAGCCGATGCCTTCATCATCTAGTAACGATGTTG
>NZ_JBYCCV010000073.1:0-19726 GCF_057473825.1 Aliterella sp. E5.1 | reverse complement strand
TTACTTTCTGCTTGACTGTCTCTAGGTCTAGATGAGGACAGGCTTGCGTTACTTGACTCCTGTACATTTATCTTTGCCAAAGTTCTCTCTATTTAATACTCTACTACCTCTGACCACAACTTAGTATTAGATGCACTTAAACACGTAGGACAATCAGGATACATCGAACTGATGTATCAAAGGTGAGTCAGGCTGCCAGTTGTGGAGTCCGGCAAGTTATAGTTATAGCCGCCAGGGAGAACAAAAACCCATTGAGCAGACCGACCGACGTAAGGGACTACTTAGCATCTTAGGCTTATGGCAACCAGATAGAAGCTTCAAGTATGCCTTAGCTTGTGGTAGTTTCAACAGTGAAAGTTATATCGCGCGTCATTGATTGGATTGCAGAACTTGCCTCCCAAACTTTGAGGGCAACAGGACGGATGACAGTAGTAGTACAAGACAATGGTTCTTTGTACACCAGCCACAAAACTTGCCAACAGTTGCAACGCTGGCGTTCTCAAGGGTTATTCCTATTCTTCCTGCCCCCATATTGCTGTGAAATGACCGGATTGAAGAGCAATGGCATCAACTCAAAACCCATGAAATTGCGCTCGCGTATGTTCGAGGATGAATATGATTTAGCCCTGGCTATCATGGATGGAATGGAAGCTCGTAATGTCAAAGGTGGTTATACACTGAATTACTATTAGATAAACCTACCGTTAGATTGTTTGCGACGAATACCAATTACCGCTGGTTTCGGCGGTCCCTCAGGGATACCTTGAATGTTGCTGGGCCAGTTACTACCATACGGGAGTATGCGTGTTTGTATAAAGGTGCGGCTGCCATCCAGGGTCAAAATTTCAATTTCTCGGCTTAGTGTTTGCTGGGGTCGAAATGAAACCTCCTCCCCAGGATGCTGCACGGAAATAATCAGCGTATCTCCGACGAAAGTTGGTCCCGTTAATTCGCAACGCATTGGACCATAAGCAAACGGTATGATTGCGCCAGCATCAGGTCCAGTGGTTGGAACGCAGAAGAAAAAGTTATTGCCAAACACCCCAATTAAGCTAGAAGTTTCAACATTAATATTGGCATCAGTCTGGCTCACTATTTTAGCCCCAACAACTGTATGTTCTATGGGTATTAACTCTGGCGTAGCACCGGCATTGAAACCATTGTGGGAGCCAGTAGACATATCAGTACAGCCCCAAACATTACCAGCAGCATCAAACGCTAAGTTATCGACGTTAGCAAAACCGTCGCCAGGGTTGCAGCCTGCTTCTCCACCTTTAGCGAGTCGCTCCCAACGAAAGGTACTACCCGTGCTATCTGGGTTATCCTCAAAGATCTTGAAGAGCGCTCCTGATGGTTGTGGTGCGTTGATGTCAGGACTGTACTTGGCAACGATGAAGATGCGAGAATCGGGGTATCCTTCTGAGGACGGTGCGCCGTCTGTGTAGGAGATGAATACTTCTCTGGGGTTGCGGGGATTAATTTCCAAATCTTCAGGACGAGCGGTGGGAGTTCCGCCTATGAGATTTGAGACTAAGAAGGCATCAACTAGTACCGCACCCTGGCTAGTGTAAAAATCTGCTACCTTCTTACCTTGGTAAGGTGGTAGGGCTGTCTCTTGATTCTCGATGTCTACGGGAATATAACCACCATCTATAGTTTGACCTGCAATCTCGTTACGTCTAGGCAGGAGAATCAAAGCATCTCGGAGTTCAAAAGTCAACTCTTTTGGAAGCACATCTAATTGTCTAATTGCCTCTGAAGCCAGAGTCACGGGCAAAATCGGATCGGTAGGGGTATCTAGTTGCAGCGGAATCCATTGCCCTGTACCGTTTGGATTGAAACGGGCGACATATTTTGGATTGAAACGGGCGACATATAAAGTTCCGTTCTCAAATAACTTGCTATTGCTTTTTTCTGTAAGGGAAGTAGCCTTACCAGCGCTTATATATTTATAGGTGTGACCGCCACGACGATCGTCACCCATATAGGCAACTAATTTTTTATTTGGCTCCACGCGCATAGTAATATTCTCATGGCGGAAGCGACCTAATGCAGTGTGTTTAAGCGGGTGACGACCGGGGTTATCCGGATCGATTTCTACCATCCAACCATATTTTTCTCCAACTAAGCCAAATTCAGCCCCTGTGGAACCAGGAGTATAGCCTGTTCGATCCACCACGATTTCGTCATTGGTGGTAGACCCGATATATATCTGAGTGCCGTTGGGCTTCACGGTTTCTGTTACCCCAACGTAGAAGGTTGTACTGGCTTGGAAGTTTTCCTCCGCCGACAGAATTGTTCCCCAAGGACTTGTGCCGCCCGAACAGTTGTAAGCAGTTCCAATAATTCTCTTGCCTAGTTCGTCTACGCTGAAAGGGAAAACATCTTTAGCAGCCGGACCTGTACCAATTAGATAGTTTTGGTCGCCTTTTTGATAACTCTTATTACCCCAAGAAGTAACACTCTTATACTTATCTTGACGCTGAGCGTTGATTCCTAGACCTGAGAGACCGTGAATGCGGCGGTTTTTGGGATCTTCAACAACCTCAAAACGCCCACCACGATTCCTCCTAGAAATTCGGACAATGGAACCGCCCATATTGTACATAAATTCACCTAACAGGAGGCGAGTTTTCTCGTTAGGCAGATCGAATCCAATAACTAAAGAAAATGAATTGGCATAGTCTCCTAATGCAAAATCTTCTGGAGAACCAGGAGCCAGAGCAGAAAGCGGGTAAGAAACGTATTCATGATTGTTCCAGAGATAGCCGTCGTCTATTTCTATACCCTCATAGCTGCTGCCATCAGGATCGCTCGATCGCGAGGTTTACCTCTACCGTTCTGAATGGGAACAAAGCCTGTATAGTCGCTGTTGTAACCAACATATTCATCTTTGTTGGGGAACAGGCGATCGCCCCAACTGATAATTAAATAACGCTCGTATTCCGGCGGTACGACTACATCATCAATGATTGTATAACTAGCTAACCTTGCATCAGCCGAGGGAGCCAATATTGCTCCTCCATTGATTGCAGTTGGCAAATAGCTTTGCTGTTGAGTGTATATAGGTAGCGGATGGGGCAACCGCAGTGGAGTAAATTTCAGTGGTATAGTTGCTTGAGCGACAGCAGTGCTAGAATTGCTACCAATCAATTCGTTCTGCAAAGTTGGTGCTAGCACAGCAGCACCCGCACTGGCTCCGAAGAAAACTAGTAACTGCCTGCGAGACAAGTTAGACATAGAGACTCCTTGATTTAATACTAACAATCATCTCAAAGCACAAATGCCTGGCTTACCACAAGCCAATATATTGCAAGCCTGTAAAAATTCTTTGACCTGCCACAATCGCGGTAAGAGCGATCTCTACAAAATTCGCAAAAAAATAAGGACGATGTTTGCGTCCTTAAACAAAACTGAATCTAACTACCAATCTGCTCTACCGTAGGTTCTATTTTATCCACAACTTTCTCTGGTAAAGGTACATAGCCTAGCTCTGCACTGAATTTTTGGCACTCATTCAATGTATATTGAATAACATTCTGTAAAGTTTGAGCTTTTTGTTTATCTTGGTACTGATCGTATACTAAGAGCCAGGTGTAGGTTACGATCGGATAAGATTGTTCTCCCTGGGGGTCTCTTGCAAAAGAAACCAAGTTCTCAGGTAATTCAATCGATTCTAAGGCATTAGCTGCTGTCTCTGGCGTTGGGTCAACAAAATTACCAGAATTATTTTCTAGGGCAGCTACAGGAATATTATTCTGCTTAGCGTAGCCATATTCTATATAGCCTATAGCACCTTGGGTCTGTTGAATCTGAGCGGTAACTCCTTCATTACCTTTAGAACCAACACCCGTAGGCCAGTCTACAGTTTTACCTGCACCAACTTTACTTTTCCATTGTGGGCTAATTTCACTTAAGTGTTCGGTAAAAACGGCTGTAGTACCGCTACCATCAGAACGATGGACGACTGTAATCGGTAAGTCGGGTAAGTTTACGCCAGGATTGGCTTCGGCAATTTGTGGGTTATTCCAATTTTTGATTTCGCCTGTAAAAATTGCTGGATAAATTTCTCTTGGCAATCGGATCGGCTTTTCTACACCAGGTAAGTTGTAGGCAAGTACGATCGCCCCCGCAGTCAAAGGGATTGTCAACGCCCCGCGTTCGACTTTTTTTCTTTCTTCTTCCGTAATTGCCACGTCACTAGCACCAAAGTCCACTGTTCCTTGTGTAAACTGCTGTACGCCAGCACCACTACCTACGGATTGATAGCTAACTCGGACATTAGGGTTCTTCTGATTGTACTCATTAAAACAGCGCTGGTAAAACGGAGCCGGAAAAGATGCTCCAGCACCAACAAGGGCGACATCACCACCACCTCCCGTATCTGCCGCAGGATCGCTACCAGGTACAGTCTCTGCTGTCTGTTGCGGCTGACAAGCAACAGTACCCAAGGAGATAGCAAGCAAGGGTAGAAGAAAAGCTCGTCGCATAGAGGAAAGTTGAGTTAGCATAAGATGTCTTTTGTAATTTAGATAAAGGTCAAGGCTACACTTGGAGCCAACAGAGCGACAGACGGGCATTAATTAAAAGGAAAACTGAGTTGGATCAAATCTTTTCCATAATTTTTCTAGCAGCACGAGAAATTTGAGTTGGGCGATCACCGTATCACACATCTAGCGATCAAACTCATAAAACTGTTTCCAAAACATAATTTGAAAACATCTTTTTTCCGAATCAATGAGAAGAGTTAACTTAATTTAGTTAATTTGACTTAGCTATTTTTATTTAAAATATATTCAAATATTAATAATTTTAAGACAACAGTAACATTTTGAAGCAAGGTATCAATTGCATCAAGTATCAATGGAGTTATTTCTTGTGACATAGTAACAGTTTAAAAGCGCTACTTTCATATAATACTATTAGCATGAAGTCAATATTTTTCGGTAAAAACCAAATTAAAATTAGGTTAAATTTTGGCAATCAAATGTTTAACTTACTAAGGTAAATGAATAAGCAAATGGCTAGCGGATTATCCAAAAGCCAATTTAATTACAAGGATAGTTGAACAAAAGTGAAATAAAAATGTGTAGAGTCAAACAACAAACTCAAAGCTAGAATAATTTAATAATATTGACAATATCAAAGATAATTTAGGTAGGCACTGTCAATTAAGAACAATTAGCACGTATTTACATTTATTACTTTGCTTTCATTCTTGAATTTAAAGAAACTAACAATTAAGCTAATTATCAGAATTGTCAGCAGAAAAACCCCTGTTTCTGCAACTTTATCCCTCGGTTGACCAGCCATTTTTTATCTCCTAAAGTGGCAAAAGAGAGCTCGGTGGTAGGTTATTTCCTCTAGATAAACAATGGTGGGGATGATGGTCGCTCTTTCAACCCCATCTACAGCACTGGCTCACCAACCCGATGTGCCTTGATTAGGTTGGTGATTCCTGTAATCGCTAGGGGTAAACCAGCGGTAATTACAACCATGTCTCCTGCACTGACAATTCCGCGATTAACAGCTGCTTGTTCCACTCTGGCAATCATTTCATCGGTGTTAAGAACCTCTTGAAGTAATAAAGACTGAACACCCCAATAAAGAGCTAGCCGCCGTTGGACAGACTCGGTGGTTGTGACGGCAATAATCGGGATCGACTGGCGATATTTAGAGAGAATCCGAGCCGTAAAACCGTTCTGCGTAAAGCAAATAATTGCCCGTGCTTTGAGATTGTCTGCCAACTGGCAGGCTGCGTGACCCACAGCGCTAGGGATGTGATGTTCTTTCACTGCACCATCAATATAATGGGGAAATGAAGCTAAACCTGCCTCTTCTACTGTTTGGGCAATGCCAGCCATAGTCTTGACTGCTTCTACTGGGTAACGACCTATTGCCGTCTCGCCTGAAAGCATGATAGCGTCCGCACCGTCCCAAATGGCGTTGGCAATGTCAGAAACCTCAGCGCGGGTGGGTTGGGGGTTTTGGATCATAGACTCCAGCATCTGGGTGGCAACGATCGCACTCTTGAGGTGTTTGTGACAAGTTTGAATCAGGCGCTTTTGAATTAAGGGGACTTGTTCTAAAGGAATTTCCACACCTAAGTCTCCCCGTGCCACCATAATAACATCGGCAGCAGCCACGATCCCTTCTAAATCGTCTAATGCTTCGTGGCGCTCGACTTTAGCGATGACATGAACCTTTGTGTCTTGACCTGCCATCACGTCTCTTAACCGCTTGAGTTCCCCAGCTTCTCGCACAAAAGAGAGAGCAACATAATCTACTTCTTGAGCCAATCCCAACTTTAAGTCCTGAATGTCCTTTTCAGTCAGGGTGGGGGTAGAGATCGAGGAGTGGCTGAGATTAATACCTTTATGGCTTTTCAACGAACCACCGTAAATCACAGTTGCGTGGATATCGTTATTTTCGATCCGATCCACGCGGAGTTTGATTAAGCCATCATTAATGAGGATGGGGTCGCCCTCTTTTACATCCCCTGCCAAACCTTGATAGGTGGAACTAAATCGTGTAGCTGTACCTATTACGTCTTCCCTAGCGATCGCAGTTTTTTCACCAGTTTGTAAGACAACATCATCTACCATCTCTCCGACGCGAATCTTGGGACCTTGCAAATCTTGCAAAATAGCAATTGGGCGGTTTAGTTCCGAGGAAACCTCGCGGATTAGATGAATCCTTTTTAGATGAGCTTCACTATCCTCATGGGAAAAATTCAGCCTCGCCACATCCATCCCCGCTTCTACCATTGCTTTGATAGTATTGCGATCGGAACAGGCAGGACCGAGGGTGCAGACGATCTTAGTTTTACGCATGGAGAACCAAAATATTTATTCTAAAATAACTTTATCGGTGACTTTCGCCTCCTCGTCGATGTCGTAGATAATGGGGATACCCGTTGCCAGTTCGAGGTTGGGAACTTCCTCTTCGTTGAGTTTATCGAGATACATAATGATGGAACGTAGGGAGTTACCGTGGGCGGAAACCAGAACGTTCTCACCCTGCTTGAGGTGGGGTAGAATTCGATTTTGAAAAAATGGAATTGTTCTAGCGGCGGTATCTTCGAGACTCTCTCCTCCTGGTGGTCGGACGGAAAAAGAGCGTCGCCACTGGTGGACAATATCTTTACCTACATTCTCTGCCATCTCGGCTTTGTTAAATCCCTGTAAGTCACCGTAGTGGCGCTCATCTAAGGCTGGATTAGTGAAAATTGGAATTTCCTCGCTCTTGTAGCCTTCATATTTGTCCCAACCATGCCAATTTGGGTCATCAGCATCGTGTTTGAAAACGGGGCTTTTACCATCCCCAGCCCCTTCACACTCGGTTAGACAGATGGCAGTTGTTTCCAGCGCTCGGACGAGTAAACTTGTGAAACAGACATCAATCTGATAAGAACTGATTTTCTGTGCTGCTTCCATCGCCTCTTGGCGACCGACATGATTGAGTGGCACATCAACCCAACCACTAAATCGGTTAGCTGCATTCCAGGTGCTTTGACCGTGACGAACCAAAATCAGTTTTGTCATTTTGAGTTTTTAAACAAGCTAATAGCTGCCCGTAACATCTGATTCGCATAGCCCCATTCGTTGTCATACCAACTCATCACTTTTACCAAGTCGCCATCGACAACTTGTGTCATTGTCAAATCGACGATTGAAGCATGGGAATCGCCAACAATATCAGATGAGACAATTTCTTCTTCAGAAATGCCCAAGATACCTTTGTAGCGATCGCTTTCTGATTCCTCTTTGAAGATACTATTAATTTCTTCGACAGTTGTTTCCTTCTGCGTAACGAAGATAATGTCAGCAATTGACCCAACGGGAATTGGCGATCGCACTGCGACACCATCAAACTTACCTTCATATTGCGGTAGCACTTTAGCAGTAGCGATCGCAGCTCCAGTAGAAGTTGGCACCAAATTGGCTGCACCCGCCCTTCCGCGACGGAATTTTTTACTCGGTCCATCCACAATTTCTTGAGAAGAAGTATAGGCATGAATCGTTGACATGATTGCTTTTTTCACGCCAATTCTTCTGTCCAATATCTCTACCACGGGCGTAATACAATTGGTAGTGCAGCTAGCACAGGAGAAGATTGGTGCAGAATCAGGTGTTTGGTTAACACCATAAACTACTGTATCAACATCTTCACTTTTAGCAGGTGCTGAGAGGATCGCGTGCTTTGCACCTGCTTTGATATGCTTTTCTAAACCTTCCTTCTTTGTGAAGATCCCAGTACATTCAAAAACTACGTCAATTCCTAAATTGCCCCAAGGAAGTTGCTCTGGGTCTTTTTCGCTAAAAACCTTGTACTCCTTGCCGTCTATAATCAAGCTATTTTCGGCGCTTTCCACCTTTTTTTGATATTTGCCGTAAACGGTGTCGTACTTCAACAAATAAGCCAGATTTTCGGCTGGAACCAAGTCATTAACTGCAACTAATTCTAATTCTGACTCATCAAGTACGAGCTTAAAAACAGCTCTACCAATTCTACCTAATCCATTAATTGCAACGCGAACCATAATTAACCTCCGAACTTATCTTTATTGCGATCGACTGTTTCAATTTCTACTTTTTTTACTATCTGCTTGACGACACCAGCCAAAAGTGTATTTGGCTACGATCACTAGACAAAATCTACCTCCCATACGCCCTAATCTGTAGATCCAGTTTGCAGAGATTGTTCTTCAATTGGATTCCATTCTGTATGAAAGATACTTGGTTTATCAATGCGTTCGTAGGTATGGGAACCAAAGTAGTCCCGTTGGGCTTGAATGAGATTGTGCGGCAGGCGATCGCGCCGATAGGTGTTAAAGTATGCCAGGGAACCACTGAACGCTGGAATAGGAATATCTAGTTGTGCTGCCACCGCTATGACTTCACGCCAAGCAGGTAGCCGGGGTAGAATTGCTTCTTTAAAATGAGGTGACAAAAGTAGATTGCCTAAATCCGGCTGTTGTGCAAAAGCGGACTGGATATAATCTAAACACTTAGCCCGAATGATACAGCCTCCCTTCCAAATCCGAGCTACCTCACTTAGACTGAAGTGATAACCATAAGCTTGTGAGGCTGCATCCAACAACTCCATGCCCTCAGCATAAGAACAGATTTGAGCGCAGTACAGCGCATCCCGCAGCTTATTAGTAAAGGCTTGAACGTCTCCCTGATACTTTTTGGGAGGCGTACCGTTGAGAACTTCCGATGCTACTAAGCGCTCTTGTTTGAAAGCAGACATTACACGGGCGCTAACAGCAGCGGCAATGGTAGGAACAGGCACACCTAAATCTAGCGCACTCATTACTGCCCAACGCCCTGTTCCCTTTTGTTCTGCGGCATCGAGAATCACGTCTACCAACGAGGTGCCAGTTTCAGTATCGAGATGCTGGAAGATATTAGCTGTAATTTCCATCAAGTAGGAATTCAGTTCCTCCGTAGCGTTCCATGCCAAAAATACTTGATGCAACTGGTCGTTGTTAAGTTCTAAGCCGTGCTTGAGCAGGTCATAGGCTTCAGCAATGAGTTGCATATTGCCGTATTCAATGCCGTTATGCACCATTTTGACGTAGTGACCTGCACTACCCGAACCAAGGTAGGCGACGCAGGACCCGTCATCCACCTGGGCAGCAATTTTAGTCAAAATCGGCTCTAGAATTGTGTAGGCAGCTTCCGTTCCTCCAGGCATGAGGCTAGGTCCTAAAAACGCCCCTATCTCACCGCCGCTCACGCCCATGCCAATAAATTTCAAGTTCATAGCTTCTAATTCTTGGCTGCGACGGGTGGTATCTTCATAGAAGGAGTTGCCGCCGTCAATAATAATGTCACCTGGTTCCAGTAGAGGCTTGAGCTGATCGATTACGGCATCCACTGGAGCGCCAGCTTTCACCATCAGCAGGATTTTACGGGGTTTCTCCAAAGCATCGACTAATTCTGCGGGAGAATAGGTAGCTTTAATGTTCTTACCTTCTCCTCGCTTGGATATGAAGTTTTCAGTCTTTTCTGCCGTGCGATTGTAAACTGCAACAGAGAATCCTTGCCGCTCGACATTCAGCGCTAGGTTCTCACCCATGACGGCTAGACCAATCAGACCAAATTGCTGTTTTTCCATAAGTAAGGAGGGGTGTAGAGGTACAAGACATTGCTTGCTATCATGCAATTACTGAGTTACTGAATAATTGGGGTAGCATCTTCAAGGTTGCTAGGATGGTAGTGGTGGTCAAAGATTTCGTCAACCAGCCATTGAGTAGTTGCCTTGAAATTATGTACGGGAGTAGGTAATAACTCCAAATAGGTAGCTTGTCGGATGAAATGACCCGTTTTACCTTTGACTTCAAATCGGTCGAAGATGCTGGCAGCACTTTCACCCAACCCTAGTTTCAGCAACGTGCCGCGCAGATGTACTTGAGCAGGACTGAGTTCTTTTCCTTCAAACAGCGCCTGGAGATTGGAAGCGATCGCCGCTCCCTGTTGATAAGCAACCTGAGCTGTAGGTGGCTGGGATTCCTCTACGTTAGCTGCACAATCTCCACCAGCAAAGACTTCTGAGAAGTCTAGTAGTTGCAGAGTTGGGGTGACATAGAGACAACCGTGCTTGTCGCGGTGTTCTTCAGGAATAGCTAGTTCTTTAATTACAGGATTGGTTGTCGAGCCAGCTGTCCAGATCGCAGTTGCCGTTTGTAGGGTCTCAGTCCCGTCGTGACGTTTGAACTCGATTTGCTCTAGTTCAACAGCACCAACTTCAGCACCTAAGATTAATTCCACTGGTACGTGGCGCTCTTGAAGTGCTGCTTTTGCGGTTTCTTGCAGTTCGCTCTTTACCCCACCTCTTGGTCCTGTGGAGAGAATCTCTGTCTGTCGATCTACCAACACGACACGCACCTGTTGCGGTTCGCCACCTAATTGTGCATACCAACTGGGTAGCAGATCGGCTAGGGTTGCTGCCAATTCCACACCAGAAGGACCAGCACCAATAACTGCTACCGTCAGTAGTATAAGACGCTGTTCTAGATCTGCGGTCTGGGTGGCATGTTGGAGACAGTCGCGCAGTTGTTTTGCTAGTGCCACAGCATCTTTGCCATTGCGAAAGCAAAAAGAATGCTCTTTCGCACCCCGAACGCCAAAGTAGCTAGCGCTACTGCCCAAGGCTAACACCAAGTATTTGTAGTTGTAGCTCGTTCCTGATGCCAATTTAACTTGACGCTGCGCTAAATTGACTGTTTGAACTGTATCTTGCACAAATGTCACGCCACTGCCGTCGAGCAGTTCCTCGTAGCGCGGACAAACCTGAGCATCGCTCATTTCGCCACTGAGGAATTCATAAAGCATAGGATTGAAGCTAAAGCGTTCTTGCCGCTCGACTAGGACAATCGGCTGCGAGTAATGGCGATGGCTGAGGTGGAGAGCTGCAAATAGCCCAGTAAAACCACCACCTAGAATAATTGTTGAGTCTGTTGAATGAGTCATAAGCTGAAGTTAGACGGCTACGGCTGCTTCCTGACAAATCGCACGCTCCATTGCTGCTGCGATTTTTGTTTTCTTTTCTGGTGAATTTGTCTCCAAATAAACACGCATTAGCGGTTCGGCAGTTCCCGAAGGACGCACTACTATCCAGCTATCATCAGCCAGGTAGAATTTGACACATTCTTTGCAGTCTGAATGTTTCACCTCGATCCCCGCAATTTCCCTGGGTGGGTTTTGCATAAATGCTGCCATCAATGCTGTTTTTTTATCCTCTTTTGGGAGGTGGAAATCTAACTGCTGATAGTAAACAGGGCCGCCTGCCTCCTCAATCGCCTCTAACGCCAATTGGGAAAGGGGCTTGCCTGCGTAAGCGATCGCTTCTGCAACGAGCATATTGGCTAAAATGCCATCTTTTTCGGGAATATGACCTTGGATGCTGAGTCCCCCCGATTGTTCGCCGCCAATTAGGACGTTAGTTTCTCGCATTTTCTCGCCAATGTACTTGAAGCCCACTGGCGTTTCGTAAAGTTCTAACTCGTACTTAGCTGCCAGCCGATCGAGTAGATGGGTGGTAGTGACGGAGCGCACAATTGCACCAGTTTTGCCTTTATTTTTAATTAGGTGACGCGCTATCAACACCAGAATAGTGTTGGGCGAGAGAATATTTCCTTGCTCGTCAACAATGCCAAAGCGATCGCCATCTCCATCGGTTGCCATTCCTAAATCTGTTCGATCTTGCTGAACAGCTTCGACTAACTCTTTGAGATACTCTCCAGTGGGTTGAGGCATTCCTCCACCAAACAAGACATCGCGATAATCATGAAATATCTGGATTTCACAACCACAATGTTCTAAAACCGTATCCAAATAGCCGCGAGAAGTCGAGTAAAGGGCATCATACTTTACTTTCAGCTTGGCGTTGCGAATTCGCCCTACATCCAGTTGCGTGTAAAGAAACTTCAGATATTCCGGCTGAGGATCGAAAGTAGAAATGGATTCTTCCCCAACGCTCCCAACTCCAGGTGTTTCCTCAGATCCATCAATATTGGCAACAATTGCATCCGTAATATCCGGTGTAGCAGGTCCGCCATAATCGGGGATATATTTAATACCGCAATAGAACGGAGGGTTATGACTGGCGGTAAACATCAGCGCCCCTGCGGAATCGAAGCGATAGGCATGATAAGCAATAACTGGAGTCGGGCAATCTCGGTCTGCGATCTTCACTGTCCAACCCAAATTTGCCAGAATCTCAGCAGCAGTGCGAGCGAATTTATCCGCTAAAAACCGAGTGTCGTAACCAATTAAAATCGGTCGATCTTGAGAATAAGCAGTTTTGAGATAAGTAGAAGTCGCTCGCGTCACTTTTCTTACGTTCGCGAAGGTAAAATCCTCGGCAATAATCCCTCGCCATCCATCAGTGCCAAACTGAATCTGATTGCCATTGCTACTCATTACCTGCTCCCATCATTATTTACTTGTGCGGGTGGTATTGCTAAAGACTAAAAACAGTTAGGCTGTAGCCGCCACCCTAATGGGCTGACTTTCAGCTTTTGTCCCTGGTAGGTACATCTGAGTGATGTAATCTGCTAACATCCGGTCGGTATTGAAATAAGGGCAAACTGTTTTGATCGAAGCTTTCATCATTTCAATCCAGCGTCGAGGTAATCCTTCAGGATCGCGATCGTAGTAGAGGGGAATAATTTCTTCTTCTAGTAGACGATAGAGAGATTCACTATCGTGATTATCTTCAGCGTCTTGGTCGTCAGCTTGGTTATCATGCCAGTAGTCTGCGCCCGTCGCCCAGCCATTAATACCTTTGCCATCGGTTCCTTCTTGATAGCCTTCATACCACCAGCCATCTAGCACGCTGCAATTAATTCCACCATTAAAGCAAACCTTTTGACCGCTTGTACCAGAAGCCTCCCTAGTACGCCGAGGAACGTTGAGCCAGAGATCGACTCCTTGAACTAACTTGGTCGCGACATGAATATCGTAATCTTCGATAAAGACTACACGCTGCCACAGGTCGCAATGATGGCTCCATTCGATGATTCGTTGCATCAGCCGCTTGCCTTCGTCATCAGCCGGGTGAGCCTTACCAGCAAAGATAATCTGTACTGGGCGATCGCAATTGCTAAAAATCTGTCGCGCCCGTTCTGCATCACGAATAATCAGATCTGCCCGCTTATAAGTACTAAAACGACGAGCAAAGCCAATAGTCAATGCTTCAGGGTCTAAAAGATGCTCCGCCGCTTGCACTAACTGCGCATCTTCCCCTCGATGTTGCCGGACTTGCTGAATCCGATAACGCGCATAGGCGATCGCGTTTTCTTTGAGCAATTGATGCCGCCACCAAATTTCTTGGTCTGGAATCTCATCCACCTTTGCCCACATTTGTACGTCTGTGACGCGGGCTGCCCAGTCTGGATGCAAATATTTATCGTACAACTCTGATATGAGCGGTGCAGTATAAGTGCGGGCATGAACACCATTGGTAATGTGACCAATAGGGACTTCCTCCACAGAGCGATCGGGGTATAAGCTCGACCACATTTGACGACAAACTTTGCCGTTCAACTCGCTCACCCCATTAGTGGATCGAGTTAAGCGGAGTGCCAACACCGTCATGTTGAAAGGTTCCCAAGGATCTCCAGTACGCCGACTTCCTAACTTAAGAAATTCCTGGCGCGATAGTCCTAAATGAGACCAGTAGTGGCAAAAGGACTGAGTTATTTGGTCAGATGAGAAGGTATCGTGACCAGCGGGAACGGGGGTGTGGGTGGTAAAAACGCAGCGATCTTTGACAGCAGCCTTAACTGTCTCAAACGACTGACCTGTACGTTCTATTTCTTGACGAGCCACTTCTAAGAGTGCAAAGGCAGCATGACCTTCATTGAGATGGTAAACCTTGGGATTAATACCCAAAATCTGCAACGCTTTAACACCGCCAATGCCTAATAACATCTCTTGAGCAATCCGAGTGTCTCGTTTGCCTCCGTATAGCTGTCCGGTAATCCAACGATCTATTGGATCGTTATCCTCGCGGTCAGTATCTAGAAGATACAAATTTATTCGTCCCACCCGCACTTGCCAAATCTGGGCTTTGACTTGTCGCTGGCGGATATCAATCTCAACAACCAGGGGTTCTCCTTGTGCGTCACGCAAAAGTTCTGTAGGCAATTCCTCAAATTGATAATCTACGTAGTCTTCTCCTTGCCAACCTTGGGAAGTGAAGCGCTGATGGAAATAACCCTGACGATACAACAAACCAACTCCCACTAGGGGTAATCCCAGATCGGAAGCCGATTTGAGGTGGTCAGCAGCCAAAATTCCTAGTCCACCTGCATAGAGCGGTAGAGATTGGTGAAGACCGTATTCAATGCTGAAATAAGCTACAGGTTGCTCAACGCCAATCCCAGGAGCAGTTTGGGTTGCCCAGTCATCCTTTTGGTATATGTATCGCTCAAACTGAGTTGTTAGAGTTTTTACTCGTTGAAGATAGTGCGGATCTACTGCTAGCTGCAGCAGCCGTTCGTAGGGAACTTTTTTGAGAAGCTTTACGGGGTTATGATGAAACTGCTTCCATTTTTCGGCATCAATGGTACGAAAAATTGATAAACGTTCAGGAGACCAACTCCACCAAAAATTGTAGGCTAGTTCTGCTAAGGAATGAAGCGGACGGGGAAGCTTGGCTTTTAATTTCGCTACTGGGCATAAGACCTCCTGAATATTCATTACAGTGCCTAATTAAATTAGTTGAATTGTCAGCAAATTATTAACTTTTGAACTCTTGTTTTAACTAATGAAGTTACTTACTAACCAAATATAAACACCAAGTTTAATTTGAGTTTAAAAGTATATTATTGTTTGTTTAAGATTCTTCTAAGCTAAACGAAATTGAGGAAATATCAGTCTGTAGAAACAAACTTATTAAATTAAGCTAAGATTCCTTTTAATATCTGTCGCTAGGACTAAGAAAGTTTTGAAAAAAATTAGAAAGCTAGCATACGCTGGTATCTTACATGTTATAACTATTAAGCATTTGTCTATTGAATTAACTTGCCGAAAAGTAAAATAAAACACTGCTAGATAATAATTGTTTGGATGAATTTATACCATCCTCGCAAGTATAGCTAAGTAAAGAATAATGTTTACACTTGTTTGGCTCTAATGGAGATAATTGATGACTTCCGCAACCAATGATTCTCAAATGACAGCGCAAGAAAAGCGATCTGGAACTGAAAAGGCGATAGATCAAACCTTTTTTTGGGGTACGCGGATACTAGCATTGACCGTGGCAGGAGTTCTGATATGGATAGCAGTACAAGTTGCTTTGAATTCAATCCCTGCTATTCAAGCGCTAGGATGGGATTTTCTCACAACGTCTGCTTGGAATCCTGTAACGGACATCTACGGCGTGCTTCCCATGGCTTATGGCACCGTCGTAAGTTCTCTGATTGCACTGCTTATAGCTTTCCCAATTGGTTTGGCATGTGCGATCGTCCTCAGCGAGAATTTTTTACCGTTATCAATTCGGACTCCACTCACTTTTATGGTGGAGTTGCTAGCAGCCATTCCCAGTGTCGTCTACGGATTGTGGGGCATTTTTGTCTTGATTCCGTTTCTGCAACCTATTGGTACATGGCTTCACGAGAACTTTGGTTACATACCCTTGTTTTCCACGCGCTACATTGGTCCAGGTATGTTCCCCGCTGGGGTCATTTTGGCGATCATGATTTTGCCCATCCTTGCAGTCATCGCTCGTGATTCTCTTGCCTCTCTACCTAGTGAGTTGCGCTGGGGAGCGTATGGTGTAGGCTCTACGCGCTGGCAAACAATTTTCAGCGTACTCATACCAGCAGCATTTTCTGGCATTATTGGTGGCACCATGTTGGCACTAGGTCGAGCGTTAGGAGAGACAATTGCTGTCACCTTGGTAATTGGTAATAGTAACGATCTAAGTTTTTCAATTCTAGCGCCAGCAAATACAATTGCTTCTCTACTAGCCAATCAATTTGCTGAAGCGGGTGGTCTACAAAGATCTACTTTGTTCTATGCTGGTTTAGTGCTATTTGTGATCACACTTATAGTTAACATTCTGGCATATTGGATTATTCAAAAAGTGAAGAAATACTAATTTGTCATTGTTATTTGTTAGTAGTTTTGGAAAAGGATAAAAGCAAAGAAAAGAGGAGAAAAATCCGCCATGACAGTTAGTACCAAAGATGGGCATTCTGATGAATTTCCTACTCCCGTAATGGAACACTCTTACTCTACGCCCAGAACAGCGATTGATTTAGCGCTGACGATATTAGCATTTTTACTTCTTGGTATTGCCCTGCTGCCGTTGTTTTTAGTAATTGGTTATGTCATTATCAGGGGAGCCAATCGACTCAATCTTGAACTATTTACTGGGTCGATACCAGCGGCGCTGCAAGAAGGAGGAGGCATTGCCCCTGCCATCGTCGGAACGCTGATTGTAGTAGCAATTGCTGCTGCTATTAGTATTCCTTTTGGTGTCTTAGCAGCAATCTATCTGTCAGAATTTAGCTCTGGTAGGATAGCTAAATGGATTCGTTTTGCCACAAATGTCTTGAGCGGCGTTCCTTCCATCATTGTGGGCATCTTTGCCTATGGAGTA
The DNA here is from genome assembly GCF_057473825.1 of Aliterella sp. E5.1. Taxonomy (NCBI): domain Bacteria; kingdom Bacillati; phylum Cyanobacteriota; class Cyanophyceae; order Chroococcidiopsidales; family Aliterellaceae; genus Aliterella; species Aliterella sp. E5.1. The sequence continues at coordinate 2,605 of NZ_JBYCCV010000073.1, read as the reverse complement.
ATTGTTGTCACAACAAGTACTTACTCTGCGGTTGCGGGAGGATTTGCCCTTGCCATTCTCATGTTGCCAATTGTGGTACGCACGGCTGACGAATCTTTGCAACTCGTGCCGCAAGAGGTTCGCTGGGCATCAGTAGGTGTAGGGTCTTCTGACTTCCAAACTGTATTGAAAATAGTACTGCCGGCTGCTATGGGAGCGATCGCCACTGGAGTAACTTTAGCGATCGCTCGTGCAGCAGGAGAAACTGCACCTCTAATTTTCACAGCTTTGTTTACCCAGTTCTGGCCTCGTGGTATATGGGAGCCAGTTCCTACTCTATCGGTTTTGATTTTCAACTTCGCTGGTTTACCTTATGAAAATCAGCAGGAACTTGCCTGGGCAGCTTCACTCATTCTGGTAATTATGATTCTGCTAACGAGTATTCTCGCGCGTTGGGTAGCAAGTAAAAGCACGTACTAAACTACTGGCGAAATTAGCTAATTCAAAATCTTTCATTTATCCTTCCAACCTCCTTAAGTATTATGCCTTCTAGAAATCAGGTCGAAAATAGCCAAGATAACAACTCTCCTGTCAAGCCAAAGCAAGCAGATTCGAGCGAAACGATTTTGCAGACAGACAAAGTGAGCGTCTACTATGACGACACTTTGGCAGTGCAAGAAGTTTCAATGGAGATCCTGAAAAACAGTGTGACTGCCTTGATTGGTCCTTCTGGTTGCGGTAAAAGTACCTTAATTCGCTGTTTTAATCGGCTCAATGACCTAATTGATGGCTGTCGGGTAGAAGGTAAGGTAATTTACCGCGATAAAGACCTTTATGGCTCCAAAATCGATCCTGTAGCGGTACGGCGACGGATCGGTATGGTATTTCAAAAGCCGAATCCTTTTCCAAAATCAATCTATGAGAATATCGCCTACGGCGCTAGGGTGAACGGTTTTAAAGGCGACATGGATGAGTTAGTCGAGCGAAGTCTTCAGCGAGCAGCTATTTGGAATGAAGTTAAAGATAAACTAAAGACTAATGGTTTGTCCCTTTCTGGCGGACAACAACAGCGCTTGTGTATTGCGCGAGCGATCGCACTCAAGCCGGAAGTCGTCTTGATGGATGAACCTGCTTCCTCCCTTGACCCGATATCTACGCAGGGCGTAGAAGAACTGATTCAAGAACTGACACAGGATTACACAATTGTCATTGTGACTCACAATATGCAACAAGCTACGCGGATATCTGATTATACTGCTTTCTTCAATGCAGAGGCAGGGGAAAACGGTAAGCGATATGGTTACTTAGTGGAGTACGACAAAACAGAGGCTATTTTTGAGAATCCTCAGGAAGAATCTACCAAACAGTATGTGAGCGGTCGCTTTGGCTAAGTAAGCTGATAGACATATAATTTGCAATAACTCTATTTCCCTTATTACAGAGTTTTTAATTCCAGTTAATTACTAACTCGCCCTCATTCAGTAACCTATGCAGGATTTCTTTAAGTTGCAGGGCGGACTGAAATAACCGATGTGCAATGAACTCCTTACATGAATGCCACATTAACTCTATCAAATTAAAGTCTAGGCTGTAAGCGGGTAAAAAGCACAATTGAATATTCGGTAGTATTCGCTCTATTTTATCAATGATGTCTTGGCGTTTATGATACTAACCAGAGCAACGAAACTTTTTGCTCCCCGGTTGAAAAACTCCAGCCACCCAGCCCACAGCGGTGTATAAAACTGGTGATGACCCTCGCGTGGGCGGTGTGTCTTCGCCCAGCGACCCTACGGCAACCTTCGGCATCAGCGTACTGTCCGGTGCCGCTTTAGAGTTTTTGCCTTTTGGCTCAATATTGATCGATGATGCCATACTCTTGCTCCAGGTCCCTCTTTTATCACTCTAAGCAGAGAGTATTTAGAATAGAAGTAGATACTACTGTTTGAAAGTGAGTATGTCAGTTGCAAGCAAAGCTCGACCGACAATCCGATTTGTAGATGAGTAATGCCAACTGTTTGAGGGACTGTTCCCAGAAGTAAGGAGCGTGCGAAGCCTTCAAGCTAATGCATCTGGGTATGATATCATGTCCGGCAGATAACTTGCACCTAAGCTCCAATTCTAGCCCACCAATGAAAATCAGTGAGTCCTTGAATCAAATCTTGCTGTTGAAGCAAAGATTGACATCGGTGAAATAAAACTTCCTCCAAATGATCTAAGGTTTCAAAGGATTGATTGACAATTGGCTCATCAACTAAAGACCATAACCTTTCTGCTGGTTGTAATTCTGGTGAATAGGGGGGTAAAAATGTTAAATGTAGCCCTGGTGGAAGCTTGATGTCAATGCTTTTATGCCATCCTGCCCCGTCCACCGCTAACAGAATGTGTTTTTTAGCACCCAAGTTGAATTGTTCAGCAAAATCTGCCAATACTTTATTAAACAGTTCTGTATTGACATAGGGAAGAATCAACCAATAAGTTTCTCCCGTTTTAGGATATACAAAGGCATATAACCATAGCCACTGATATCGCCAATTAACGTTGGCAATCGGCACGACTCCCTCTGGTACATAAACCCAGTTCAAAACTGGCTTCAGTCCTAAACGATGTTCACCAAACCCACCACAAT
>NZ_JBYCCV010000072.1:0-19959 GCF_057473825.1 Aliterella sp. E5.1 | reverse complement strand
TCCCACAACTACAGCAGAAGTTAACTGATGCACTCCTTGCCATCACTCCTGAGACGATTGCTTCTCTCACTTCTTACAATTTCATCCTTGAAGCTTTATTTAGCGCAGCTTCATAAAGAATTGGTATAAATCATGAAAAAATTAATCTAGTTTCAGCTTACGCTCGACCTTACTGGCTTATTACTATTGGACTTGCCATTTGGTCTGCTCTTCTTCCATATGAGAATATAATATTTATGTACGTTCACGATAATAAAATACGACGTTGATTAGCTCAACGGTGACTTAGTCATCAGTTGTGATAAGGAAAAATCAATCAATGTTTATGGTTAACGCTATAAGGAATGAACCTAGTAAACTCTGTGTTGGAGATAAGCAGTGACGATCCAAGTAAAGAGTGAGCAACAAGTTTTACAGGAAGGTTTGCAAGTGCTGTTGTCGAATATGGATCCATCAAAGGTTGCTCGATTTTGGGCAGCTTGTAATTTAGGTAGCGGAGATTACCTGAAACTCAAAGATGAGCTTTTTGAGCAAGAATCAGTAGAAAGCCTATATTCTAAAGTTTTAGAGTTTCAACAGTCAAATCGTGAAGCCCAGTAATCGTCGTATTGGAGGCGATCGCAGAAAGCTGGAATGTTTATCTATTATTAGAAAAAGTCCGGGGTTATGACTTTATGGGCGACTCCAATATTATTGAAGTTTATATTCGTTATCTGCGTTTGAAGTTAGAAGCAACGGGCGAACAGCGTTTAATTCAAACCGTGCGTAGTGTAGGTTATGTGCTGCGAGATTAGAGAAATATTTAGACTGTTATTCCCCAGAACAAGACTATATAATTATTCTGGCGAATATATAGCAGTCGAGAACCTAGATATTGGAAAAGTCGTAAATAAGTTGAACTTGATAGCAGTCTAGTAGTGTTCTGTAACAAAAGGGTGCGAGATATTGATGATGTCAAAGGTTGTCTACCGCCGTTGAGCTTGGTCGTTATACTGCTGCGGTTACACGTTAGGTTAGTAGCCTCAAGATTCTTAGCACAAGATGCCCAGGGTCAAGTGCACGTTATACTTTGTTGGTTCAAGTAGAAAATATAAGATTTGCCGTGACAAATGAGAGCCTTTACCTCAAAAGATTTTTAGATCCTATAAGAGTATGCAGACGATACAAGCCTAAGTTCGGTCTAGGTAATAAAGAGGAAGGGCTGGATCTGGCGCGGTTCTTATCAATCTATGGCGCAGACCCATTCTATTCATGGATTGGTCTTGACTCAGACTTGATGTATACTGCTCACAAAGCAGCTGGGGGAATGACCTCAGTTTATCGACAGATTGGAAAAGGTTGTGAAAACCTATTCAGACAGATAATAATTGACCAAGCACAATACGAAGATCCAAAGTATGCTTTATGGTCTTACATTGCAAAGACCAAAAACGATAAGAACAAAACTTTGTCGTTGGATGCGCGACTAGAACTTAACGAAATTCAGAATGCTGATGTTAGAGCAAGAGTTGTTCAGTGGATAGCAGACTATAGTATCTCTCTCAGTGTACCTGTACCATTAAACGGAGCCGTGTTTGAAGTCCGGCAAGGATATAAAAGTAAAGATAGCAAGAGACAAAACGCTGACATAGATAATATTGCTGTTGCCTGGGCAAACGGTTATCTACCAGTCTTTGCAATTTTTTCCTCTCAGATCGATACAGACTTGGTGCTGCGTTACCGGAATAGTCGTGGAGGAATAATCATTGGCATTACATCAGGTAGTAGTCAAATTTCGCTATTTGTTTTCTCCAAAGAAGTTTTGGGCTATGACTTGGCAGATTTCTTCCATCGAAACTCTGAGGTAATTAAAAGTGAAGTTTACACCACATTAGAAGTTTTACTCAGGGCAGAGTGATGATACCGACTGTTCAACAACGATCTGACTATACTTTCAAAGCCAATCGCAGTCTTGGGCGACATGGATGGCTTCGACTCACGCCAGCTTATGGAGTGAAGCTTGTTGAAAACCTTTTATCTTCGGTTGATACGGAAGCAATTATACTTGATCCCTTTTCTGGTACAGCTACAACAGGTCTTGTTGCTGCTGAAAGAGGGAATCAAGCATTTGCATTTGACATAAACCCGTTTCTTATTTGGCTTGGAAATGCTAAGTATCGGAATTATACTAAAGACTGCCTGCTAAATATTCGTGAAAAAGTGTGGCAAGCTTTGCAAGAATATCAAAGTCAAGTAGATCGAGACAACTGGACACCACAAATATTCAACATTGAGCGGTGGTGGTCTAGCTATACGCTCAAAATCCTTGCATCTCTGCGAACTGCCCTAGTAAAACAATTTGGAGAGCCTGGAGAGAACGACGAATACAGTATTGTTTGGATTGCATTCTCTCGCTTGATAATTGAAACTTCATCGGCGGCTTTTAATCATATTTCTATGTCATTTAATGATTTAGTGACTCACCATAAAATTGAATATGTTGAGAAACTTTTTTTAGACATCCTCGATCTTATACTCGGAGCATCCGAAAAGACTATTGTTGGTAATGCAAAAGTCTTGAAAGTAGATGCTCGAAATATAGTCAGCCTAGATAATATTAAAATAAATAAGGTCATAACTTCGCCGCCTTATCCGAATCGGATTAGCTATATTCGCGAACTGCGTCCATATATGTATTGGACAAAATTTCTAAATAAGGCACAAGAGGCTGGTGAATTAGATTGGTTAGCAATTGGTGGAACTTGGGGAATTGCAACTAGCCGTCTTAGCTCTTGGAAGATGACAGAAGAAACTTTACCACAACGAATCTTCTCAACTGTAAAAAATATAAAGAGGTCTGAAGGGAAAAATTCAGCGCTTTTGGCGATTTACGTCTTGAAATACTTTCATGATATGCACTTACATTTAAGCTCAATCAAATCTATTTTGGAAAACGGTGCTGAACTTCACTACATTGTTGGTAATTCAACCTTTTACGGCAATATGGTCGATACAGCAGCCTTGCTTTCTGATTCTATGAGCATTCTTGGCTACTCAAAGATTCATTCTGAAATCGTTAGAAAACGCAATTGTAACAAAGCTTTGTATGAATACTGCGTTTCTGCAAGTTGGTCAGCAGGTTAAATATAAGAGTCAAACTTCTGTATATGTGTCTGTAGGAGCTATTGCACCTAAAAATAAAACATTAAAATTAGCTAAAAATGCGATCGCCCATGACCTATCTTGAAACCGCCGCCCAGTTTTATAGTGAAGTAGCAGAAACCCCCCAAATCGGGCTGTGCTGCGTTCAAAGTACCCCTTTGCAGTTGCCAGGGTTAATTGTTCCTACCCAGATGCAGGAAATGAACTACGGTTGCGGTACTACCGTCCACGCGGCGGAGCTTGCAAACCAACCTACAGTGCTTTATGTAGGGGTTGGTGGCGGCTTGGAAGCCTTGCAATTTGCTTATTTTTCTCGTCGTGCGGGGGCAGTTATTGCCGTAGATCCAGTCCCCGCTATGCGCGAAGCCGCCGCCCGTAATTTACAAATTGCCGCTCAAGAAAACCCCTGGTTTGAACCAAATTTTGTCGAAATTAGGGCTGGGGATGCTTTTAAATTGCCTGTAACTGATGCTTCGGTAGATGTAGTTGCTCAAAATTGCTTGTTTAATATTTTTGAGCCTGCGGATTTATCTATCGCTCTGCAAGAGGCGTACAGAGTCTTGAAACCAGGCGGACGCTTGCAAATGAGCGATCCTATTGCTACTCGTCCTATCCCCGCTCATTTGCAGCAAGACGAGCAATTACGAGCAATGTGTCTATCGGGGGCGCTGACTTATGAGGAATATACAGCACGAATTATAGATGCAGGCTTTGGACAAGTGGAAGTGCGATCGCGTCGTCCTTATCGGCTTTTAGATAGTCATAGCTACAATTTAGACAATCATTTACTTTTAGAAAGTCTTGATTCTGTCTCTTTTAAAGTTCCAATTCCTGAAGATGGGGCTTGTATTTTTACAGGTAAAACGGCTATCTATACTGGAAAACAACCAATTTTTGACGATAATGCAGGGCATATACTCCAGCGCGGTATTCCCGCCGCCGTCTGCGATAAAACTGCGGCAAAACTTGCCTCTATTGTACCGAAAGATGTAATTGTTACTAATTCTACTTGGTACTACGACGGTGGCGGTTGTTGTTAAGCAACAACTAAAGAAGTGGCACAGCTTGGATATATTCATCCAAGCTATTTCAATGTTCCTACAATATATTTAGCAATTATGGTACAAGCAACAATAAAACCTTTTAAAGATAAATTAGATCTACCTTTAACTAAAAAAGAAATAACTACCTTACAAATAAATCTTGGTAAACGCTGCAACCAGTCTTGCACCCACTGTCATGTAGAAGCAAGTCCTAAAAGAACTGAAGAACTTAGCCTAGAAATTTGCGAACAACTAATTGAAATTATTAATAAATTTCCGCAAATTCAAACGGTCGATCTTACTGGTGGTGCGCCAGAGATGAATTATGGGTTTAAGCCTTTAGTAGAAGCCGCAAAAAATGCAGGTAAAAAAGTAATTATCCGCTCTAATTTGACGATTTATTTTGTTGAAGGGTATGAAGATATACCAAAATATTGTGCTAAAAACCAAGTTAAAATCGTTGCTTCTTTACCATGCTATTTAGAAGATAATGTTGATAAAATGCGCGGCAAAGGTGTTTATATTGATTCAATTGCTGCGTTGCAACGTCTCAATCAATTAGGTTACGGAAAAGACTTTAATTTAATCTTAGATTTGGTATACAATCCACCTATACCAGCCTCAGATAAATTTAGTTTAACTCCAGAGCAAGCAAAGTTAGAGCAAGACTACAAATCCTATTTACAGCAACATTTTAATATTGTTTTTAATAATCTATATACCATTACAAATTTACCAATTGGACGAACTAAGTTTCAACTGGAAAACAAAAAGCTGCACAAACCTTATTTGCATTTTTTAGAGTCAAGCTTTAATTCTAGTACCGTTGAGCATTTAATGTGTAGAAACGAGCTTTCAATTGACTATTTGGGTAATGTTTATGACTGCGACTTCAATCAAATGGAAAACTTACCTGCCAAAACTTGTAATGGGGAAATATTAACAGTTGCTAAGTTGCTAGAATCAGGAAGTTTAGACTTGATTAACGAAATTAAAACTGCGCCTTATTGTTACGGTTGTACGGCGGGAAGTGGTTCTAGTTGTGGCGGTGCTTTGGTGGAGTGAAGCCAAAACTCGCGCAGACTCTACTATAGATAGAACAATACTGCCCAATATGAATGTTATCTGTAGATAGTTGATAGTTAATAAACAAGCAAAAGCTAATGGACGATCGCCAAGATAATATTAAAAAGTTGCATGACATGATAAAAGATATCAAGTTTGCCATGCTAACTACCGTTGAAGAAGATGGTACTTTACGTAGCCGCCCAATGGCAACCCAAGAATTTGAATTTGATGGCGATTTATGGTTTTTTACTAGCGCCGACGCGACTAAAGTTAACGAAGTACAGCATGAACACCATGTCAACGTTAGCTACGCTGAACCAAAAGATCAAAAGTATGTTTCGGTATCGGGTACAGCCCAATTAGTTCGCGACAAATCAAAAATAGAAGAACTATGGAATCCCTTATTTAAAGCCTGGTTTCCGGATGGATTAGACGATCCTCAACTGGCGTTACTAAAAGTTAGTGTAGATAAAGCTGAATATTGGGACTCTCCATCTAGTAAAGTAGTCCGACTATTGGGATTTGCCAAAGCACTAGCTACAGGTAAACAGATTGGTAATCCTGGCGACAATGCCAAAATTGAAGGACTTTAACTAATTACATGAATGACACATTCATTGTTTCAATTGAAATAATAAATGTGTCATTTTTAACTTTAAAACCATTAGAGATATTAATCCTAATATTTACTTTTCAAAAAGGCGTTTAGTAATCTTTGTAACTCATTAGAACTAGATATATTCAAGGAAAGCAGTAAGTTACTTGCCTATTGCGATCGCAGGGAGGTAGGTTTAATAAAATAGTTGTTATATGATATCAAATATGATTAATATCCGTATTGGTAATGGCTACGATATTCACCAACTAAGCACCAATCGCCGCTTAATTTTGGGAGGGGTAGAAATCCCCCATGAGTTGGGTTTGCTAGGACATAGCGACGCAGACGTACTAACTCATGCAATTATGGATGCAATGTTAGGCGCTTTGTCTTTGGGAGATATTGGGCTGTATTTTCCTCCTAACGATCCTCAGTGGGCGGGGGCAGATAGTTTAGTATTACTCAGTAAGGTAAATCAGTTAATTAGCGATCGCGGTTGGAAGATTGGCAATATTGATTCGGTAATTGTCGCCGAACGTCCGAAGTTGAAACCGCATATCTCTACTATGCGCGATCGCCTAGCGGAAGTTTTACAAATATCTGCCGATTGTGTCGGGATTAAAGCAACTACAAACGAACAATTAGATGCTGTAGGACGAGAAGAAGGTATTGCCGCCCATGCAGTAATTTTATTAGTAGCTAGTGAACTATGACCAACCCCTTACGTCAACTTAAGTATCTACCATGGACTTCGCTAATTATCGTTGCCAGCATGACTTTTGCAATTGTCATAACTATAGAGTTGGTGCTGTGGTTGATTTCCAATCAATTGGATGAGGGTACGCAGTTTACAATCATCAATATATTAAGTGCAACGTTATATTCGCCTTTATTATCTTTATTTACTGTTGGTGCGATCGGGGCTGGTATTGGCGCATTAGCTGTATTTCTCCTAGAAACTGTAGAGAAGCAAGTTTTTATTAATGCTGGGGTACTTTGGTCTTTAATATTATGTCTAATTATCGGCTTAATAATTAGGAATTACATTCCCATACCAGCCCTTTTAACAGGCGTAAATCAACTACAGTTAACTGGCATAATTTTAGGAGTATTTTGGAAAGGTAAGCGCTACTGGCGATAAATATATTTGATAGCAACTTTTAACAAACTATACATAGATTATGACTTTTTACAATCGGGGGCGTAAGTGGGTAGCATTTATACTAACGCTAGTAATTGCGATCGCCTTTTCTGGCTGCAACCCCACAAGCTTTAAATCCCAAGCAGCGCAGACATCCCAGTTAGTAGTAAGCGTTCTTAGCGATCCGCAAACATTTAATTATGCTCTAAATCAACAGTCACCGAATGTTTTTGGCTTGACATTTAAAGGACTAACAACAATCAACGGTAAAGGTGAAATCGAACCAGAATTAGCTCAATCTTGGACGATATCACCAGATAAAAAACAAATTGTCTTTAATCTCAGACCGGGTTTAAAATGGTCGGATGGCAAGCCGCTAACTTCAGATGATGTTGTTTTTACTTATAACGATATAGTTTTTAATCAGGAAATTTCTACAGATATTAGAGATTATCTTAAAATTGGGGTAAGTGGGGCTTTCCCTAAAGTGCAAAAGCTCAACGATCGCCAAGTTGAATTTATCTTACCAGAACCATTTTCACCTTTTTTCAGTACCACTACTGGCGACTCTACCAGCGCGATCGCAATTTTACCAAAACACGCCTTGCAAGAGTCGGTAAAAGCTAAAGATTCCGAAGGAAATTCCCGTTTTATGGCTACCTGGGGAACAGATACCGATCCTAAAAAAATCGTCACTAATGGACCGTACACAATAGAAAGTTATAATCCCAGTCAGCGATTGATATTTCGCCGCAATCCTAATTATTGGCGTAAAGATAAGCAAGGCAATTCTCAGCCATATATAGAAAGATTTATCTGGCAAATTGTCGAATCTACTGATACGTCGCTACTTCAATTTCGTTCGGGAGGATTGGATATAGTCGGGGCTTCTCCAGTTAGTTTCTCTCTACTTAAAAAGGAAGAAAAAAGAGGAAAGTTTACTATTTACAATGGCGGCGCAGCTTACGGGCAAAGTTTTATTAGCTTCAATCTTAATCAAGGGAAAAGAAACGGTAAACCTTTAATAGATCGAATCAAATCGCGGTGGTTTAATACTTTAGAATTTAGACAAGCAATATCTTATGCTATCGACCGTCAAAGTATAATTAATAACCTTTTTCGCGGCTTGGGGGAACCTCAAAATTCACCTATTGATGTCCAAAGCAAATATTATCTTTCGCCTCAAGATGGGCTAAAAGTCTACAATTACGATCCAGAAAAAGCCAAGAAATTATTATTAAAAGCTGGATTTAAGTACAACGATAAAAACCAATTGCTAGATTCGGATAATAATCGTGTCCGTTTTACAATGCTGACAAATGCGGGAGGAAAAACTAGCGAAGCAATGAGCGCCCAAATTAAGCAAAACTTAAGCTTAATTGGCATTCAAGTAGACTTAAATGCGATCGCATTTACGGTAATCGGCGAAAAGCTACACAATACTCTCGATTGGGAATGTTATTTTGGCGGCTTAATTGGGTCGGGAGTAGACCCCAACGATGGTGCAAACGTTTGGTTAACCGAAGGCGGATTGCATAGCTTCAATCAAGGCGCACCCCCAGGGGAAGCACCTATAGAAGGGCGTGTAGTGTCAGATTGGGAAAAAGAAATCGCCGATCTATATATCCAAGGCGCGCAGGAGTTTGACGAAGCCAAACGCAAAGCAATTTATGACGAAACGCAGCGCATTACTCAAGAGTATTTGCCTTATATATATCTAGTTAATCCCTTAACTATGGCGGCAATTCGCGATCGCATTCAAGGTGTGAAATTTTCGGCTTTAGGCGCGTTTTGGAATATCTACGAACTTAAGATAGACGAGTAGTAGGAGCGTAAAGCATTACGCCCCTATATGGCTAAAAAACTTGTAGACTATGATGCAAAGAGCTTTAGTAACTTTGCCAGAGATGTTGATTTTTCCCTTGATGAGGCGGTGGTTGGTAGGATTGCTAACCGTTGCAATGGCGATCGCCCTTAGTGGCTGCAATCCCAATGATTTCAAGTCTTCTGCTGCCCAAGTAACTCAAATAGTTGCTCGTACACCCGGCGATCCGCAAAGCTTTAATTATGCTTTGAACCAATCATCACCTAGTGTTTTTGGGTTTATTTATGAAGGCTTGACTGTTGAAAATGGCAAAACTGGAGCAATAGAACCGGGGATTGCTCAGTCTTGGGAAACTTCTGACGATGGCAAACGAATTGTTTTTACCCTTAGAGAAGGGCTAAAGTGGTCGGATGGAGAACCATTAACCGTTGATGATTGTATTTACTTACAATGACGTTTACTTAAACGAGCGCATTCCGACAGATTTTCGAGATGTTCTCCGTGTTGGTGAAAGTGGGACTTTACCAAAAGTCCGCAAGATAAGCGATCGCCAAGTGGAATTTACTGTTCTAGAACCCTTTGCACCTTTTTTAAGAACGGTGGGGGGAGTTGCTATTTTACCCACGCACTCCCTGCAAAAATCTATAACTACCAATAATAGCGAAGGAAAACCTCAGTTTTTATCAACCTGGAGTACCGACGCAGACCCCAAAACCGTTATTGGTAACGGCCCTTACAAGCTAGAAAGTTACGGCGCAAATCAAAGGGTAGTGTTTCGACAAAATCCCTACTACTGGCGCAAAGATGCTCAAGGCAATGCTTTACCCTACATTGAACGATTGATTTGGCAAATTGTCGAATCACCAGATACAGGTTTAATTCAGTTTCGTTCTGGTGGCTTAGATATTTTAGAAATAGGACCTGCAACTTTCCAGTTGCTCAAGAAGGAAGAAAATCGCGGAAAATTCACAATTTATAATGGCGGTCCTGACTTTGGCACTACTTTTATTACCTTTAATCTCAATAAAGGCAATAGAAAAGGCAAACCATTAGTAGACCCAATTAAGTCGCGTTGGTTCAATACGGTAGCTTTTAGACAAGCCGTAGCTTACGGTATCGACCGTCAAACTATGCTAAATAGTGTATTTCGCGGAATTGGCGAATTTCAAAACTCACCCATTTCTGTCCAAAGTCCTTACTATTTCTCACCTCAACAAGGATTAAAAGTCTACGACTATAACCCAGAAAAATCAAAGGAATTGTTAACACAAGCCGGATTCAAGTACAACAATAAAGGTCAATTGCTAGACGTAGAGGGAAACCGAGTGCGTTTTACCATGCTAAGTCAAGCGGGAAATCGAACGGTGGATGCGGTTGGTTCTCAGTTCAAACGAGATATGAGCAGAATTGGTATTCAAGTAGATTTTAATCCCGTTGACTTTGCCGTACTTGTAGACCGAGTTACCAACTCTTTGGAATGGGAATGTTATTTTGGGCTAATTACAGGTGGTGTTGAGCCAAATAGCGGCGCTAATGTGTGGCTTCCAGATGGTGGCTTTCATCCATTTAATCAAAAACCGCAGCCAGGACAACCGCCCATAGAAGGGCGAGAAGTAGCAGATTGGGAAGCGAAAATTGGTCGTTTGTATATCCAGGGAGCAAAAGAAGTAGATGAAACCAAGCGTAAAGCGATCTATGCAGAAACTCAGCGTTTAGCGCAAGAGTATTTACCTTTTATTCATTTAGTTAATCCTTTGGCTTTAGCAGCAATGCGCGATCGCCTCCAAAATACTGAATTTTCTGCTTTAGGGGGAACTCTCTGGAATATTCATGAAATGAAAGTTGCCGAAGATTAGTATTAAAACGCGAACAAATCTCAAAATGATTCTTATATTCTGGCGATTTTGGCTGGCAATTTTACTAATATTTAGCCTCACTAGCTGCAACCCAACGGAGTTGAAAACCCAAGCAGCGCAAGTATCGCAGTTAGTTACTAGCACTATTGGCGATCCGAAAACTTTTAACTACGCTTTCAATCAAGAGTTTCCTCATGTTTTTCTATTTACTACCGAAGGATTGACTACCCTTAACGGAATTACAGCCAAAATTGAGCCAGCTTTAGCCCAATCTTGGGAAATTTCGGAAGATAAAAAACGAATTACTTTTACCTTAAGAGAGGGTTTGCGATGGTCAGATGGCGAGGCGCTTACCGCCGACGATGTGATTTTTACCTATCAAGATATAATTTTTAATCCAGCGATTCCCACCGATTGGAAAGACTTTTTGAAGGTAGGTGCAAGGGGTGTTTTTCCTAAAATCAGGAAAATAAGTAATCGCCAAGTTGAATTTATCTTTCCCGAACCTTTTGCACCTTTTCTTAGCACGACGACAGGAGCATCAACTAATTCTGTCGGTATTTTACCAAAACACATTCTAGAAAAGTCTATTAATACCAAAGATGCTAAAGGGAAACCGCAATTTCTCTCTACTTGGGGAACCGATACCGATCCTCGTAAAGTTGTTGTTAATGGCGCTTATAAAATTGCAAGTTACGCCCCTGGTCAGCGAGTAATATTTGAACGTAACCCTTACTACTGGCGTAAAGACGAGCAAGGAAACCCCCAACCTTATATTGAGCGGATTGTTTGGCAAATTATTGAATCTACCGATACAATTATTCTGCAATTTCGCTCTGGAGGGCTAGACGTTGTAGAAATTTCTCCAGAAAACTTTTCATTACTCAAACGAGAAGAAAAACGCGGAAAGTTTACGGTTTACAATGGCGGTGCTAGGTTTCAAAAGGTTTTTATCACCTTTAATTTAAATAAAGGGAAAAGAAATAACCGTCCGCTTATCGATCCTATTAAATCCCGTTGGTTTAATAACCTAGAATTTAGACAAGCCGTAGCCTATGCCATCGACAGACAAACAATGCTCAATAATGTCTTTCGAGGATTGGGCAATTTACAAGATTCACCAATAGATATTCAAAGCCCTTTTTACATCTCTCCAGACCAAGGCTTAAGAGCGTACAACTACAACCCCCAAAAAGCTAAAGAATTATTGTTACAAGCAGGTTTTAAATACAACAACAAAAAACAATTACTAGACTCTAAAGGCAATAGAGTCAGGTTCTCGTTAATCACAAATAGCGAAAATAAAACTCGCGTCGCTATGGGAGCGCAAATTAAACAAGATTTAAGCAAAATCGGTATTCAAGTTGATTACAACCCCATTGCTTTTAATACCCTTACAGATAAGCTTTCAAATACTCTAGATTGGGAATGCCACTTGCTCGGCTTTACGGGTGGCATAGAACCCCACGATGGCGCTAATGTATGGTTGCCAGATGGTGGTTTGCATAGCTTTAACCAAAAAGAACCCCCAGGAGAAGATCCGCTTACAGGAAGGGAAGTAGCCGATTGGGAGGCAAAAATCGGACAGTTGTATATTAGAGGTTCTCAAGAATTAGACGAAACAAAGCGCAAAGAAATTTACGCCGAAACTCAAAGATTAACTCAAGAATATTTACCCTTTATACACCTAGTTAGCCCCTTGTCTTTAGTTGCAGTACGCGAGCGATCGCATCCAAGGAGTAGAATACTCTGCCCTCGGCTCCCAAGGCGGAACATTGTGGGATAAATATAAACTCAAGGTAGTAGCAAAGTAACTAAATTAACTGTGACTCAATCTGACATCAACTTGCAAACTCTGCTTCAATCTGTAGCTACAGGCGAAGTAAATCCCACCGTTGCTTTAGAAAAGCTCAAACACTCTGGTTACGACACTGTCGGCGATTTTGCCCGTATCGATCGCGATCGCACTCGCAGAACTGGCTTCCCAGAAGTAATATGGGGTCAAGATAAAACCCCTACCCAAATCGCTCAAATTATTGAAGCAATGCGCCTCCGTAACCCGGTAGTGATGGCGACGCGGATTGAAAGGAATGTCTACGCACAGTTAGAAACTCAAGTTACTGGATTGCAGTATTACGAGGCTGCGAGAATTTGCGCCCTTACTCCCGAACAAGTCACCCCTCAACACCCTGGAATTATTGCTATTTTATCGGCGGGGACAGCAGATTTACCTGTCGCGGAAGAAGCGGCGGTAACAGCGACTCTGTGTGGATTCCAAGTACAGCGTTTGTGGGATGTGGGGGTAGCGGGGATTCATCGCTTGCTCAACAATCGTCATGTCATAGATTCCGCTTCCGTGCTAATTGTGGTCGCAGGAATGGAAGGAGCATTGCCGAGTGTAGTTGCAGGTTTAGCCGATTGTCCGGTGATTGCTGTCCCTACTAGCATTGGCTACGGGGCTAGTTTTGGTGGACTTGCACCCCTACTCACAATGCTCAATTCTTGTGCGGCGGGTGTGGGAGTTGTCAATATTGATAATGGCTTTGGCGCGGCAATTTTGGCAGGGCAGATTTTACGAACGGCGGCGAAGTTAAATAAGCTTTAGATAGAAATAAGGGTTAAAGCAATCTTTTAGCCCTAAGTGTCTTAAATTACGCTCCCGCACTTACGCCAGTAACCAAGGCATTAATTAAGGGATCGATTTCGCAAAGCGAACGTTTCACGAACGCACTTAACGCCGAAGGAAGTACCGCAGCAACTGTCGCCGCCGCTACAATTATCGTCGTTGCCAACCTTACCATTGAATCAGACGCTTTTTGATAAGTATCAAACTTGTAATCGACTTTCTCAAGGTTTGACTCTAGTTGGTCTAACCTTTGATTAATTTGACGCAACTCCGATAAAACTGTCGTTTCAAAATTACTAGGTGTATCTGATTGATTTGCGCTCATTTTGCTACTTGCTGTAAAGCCTGTACTTTTATTATGACTGTTAGATTGAGATGATTTTAAGGCAATTTCTCAACTCCCAACAGGAAGCTTATACTTATATTTATATAGTTAGACAAATTTGTAGTATTAATTTGCGAGTAAATTTATGCTATTAGAATTAAATCAATTAGTGATTCAACCTGGGCAACAATTGTTACTAAAAAATGTTTCTTGGCAGATGTATGAAAATATTTTAGAAGAATTGGGAGAAAAGCGTGCAGCTAGAGTTAATTATAGTCAGGGACTATTGGAAATAATGACCCCACTGCCAGAACATGAAGATGATAAAGAAATTATTGGCGACTTAGTAAAAGCGCTACTTGAAGAACTTAATATTGAATTTAGACCTCTTGGTTCTACTACTTACAAAAATGAGCAGATGTCTGGAGGAGTAGAAGCCGATCAATGCTTTTATATCCAAAATGAAGCAGCAATTAGAGGCAAAAAGCGGATAGACCTTAGTATAGATCCTCCGCCAGACTTAGCACTTGAAATTGACATTACCTCTCGCACTCGTCTTAATAATTACGAAGCTTTGGGAGTGCCGGAACTATGGCGATACAACGGTCAAAGTTTAGAAATAAATGTGTTAGAAAGTGGCAAGTATGTTAAATCAAATATTAGCCGCAACTTCCCTAGCTTGCCTTTAGTTGATGTTATTCCTCAATATGTTGAGCAGAGTAAGATTGAAGGTAGAAACGCCACAATTAAAGCTTTTAGAAACTGGGTAAAATCCCAAACACAAAAATACAGCAGTTCTCATTCCGATAAAGTACAGCTTTAGGATTTAATTACTGTGAGGTCATGCTTAAGGTGTACTGCACTCAAGTGCGAACCGCTATAAGTTTTTAGTAATGCTCTTAGCTAAAAAATCCGCCGCGATCGCCCCTGGCGCTACCCATTGGGTAATCGCACCTTGTTACCCTGTAAAATTGCCCTTAGAGCGATCGCACTGGACTAAACTCGGTTTAGTGCCATTAACTTTTAAAACCTACACTGGACGATAAACGCGGTAATTGATCTGGGGGAAAATATTGTCTACTTCCTCAACTTTTTCGAGCCAACCGCTATCAATTTTGCCGATGTTAATGTCTTCGTAGAGCTTATTAAAACGCATGAGGTGCGATCGCGTTCTTCTAACTGCGTAAGGAACCATAGTCCCCGTCCGCATAATAAATGCCCAATCAGAAGATTGTGCTAGCAATACTTCTCTAGCAGCTTGATTTAGCGCTTTCCACTCCAATTCATCGGCGGGTTCTCTTCGCCCCAGTTCAATCATTCTTTTTGCGGCTTTGTGCAAATGAGGATACACCCAAGCATTAGTTTCATTCAACCAATACTCGTGAAATCCCTTAAAGCCCCAGCTAGACTGCGAAGG
The DNA here is from genome assembly GCF_057473825.1 of Aliterella sp. E5.1. Taxonomy (NCBI): domain Bacteria; kingdom Bacillati; phylum Cyanobacteriota; class Cyanophyceae; order Chroococcidiopsidales; family Aliterellaceae; genus Aliterella; species Aliterella sp. E5.1. The sequence goes on along the minus strand of NZ_JBYCCV010000072.1, from coordinate 4,919 downwards.
ACGGCAAACTTGTTGCGTGGGATTTTCCCTTAAGTAGTCTGCGAGGTGGGTCATTTTGTAAGTTCCCTGATCGTACCAAGACTTGCGGTACAAATAATCGATAAACCAAGGACCTTCATACCACCAATGACCGAACAATTCAGCATCGTAAGGAGAAACAATTATTGGCGGGCGCTGCATAATGCCGTGCAAATTACTGACTTGCTGCTCCCGATTGTACATATAGTTCGCGGCGTGTTCGGCGGCTTTTTGTTTTGCCCAGTAAGGATCGTAAAGAGCTTTATCCGATAATCCCAAACCCCGCCCAGTAATTTTGTGGTATTTGACTCCAGTATTTTTGCGCTGACCGTTGGGCATAATAAAGGGCTTAATATACTCGTATTCTGCTTCCCAGCCCAAATCTTTATAAAATTCGCGGTATTCTGCCGCTCCCGGATAACCAACTTCAGACGACCATACTTGTTGAGAAGATTCGTGGTCGCGCCCAAAAGCTGCTACTCCAGTTTCGGTAAAGATGGGCGCGTAGCTACCAAAACGCGGACGCGGACGGGCGTAGAGAATACCATGCCCATCAGTTAGGAAGTACCGCAAGCCTGCATCCGTTAACATCCTTTCTAGCCCCTCGTAGTACGCGCATTCAGGCAACCAAATACCTTTAGGCGGACGACCAAAAGTTTGCTCGTAGTGTTCGCAAGCTACTTGAATTTGCGCCCAAACTGCTTGGGGGTACATTTTCATGAGCGGCAAATAGCCGTGAGTAGCGCCGCAGGTAATAATTTCTAGATTATTCGAGTCTTGAAATTGCTTAAAAGCAGTAACAAGATCGCCCTTGTAGCGTTCCCATAGTTTCCGAGCGTTGCCAAATTCTTTGACATAATATTCAGCTAGGTAGCGGATGTGACCGTTATTGTTGTTGCGTTCGGCTTCTTGGGCGACTAATTTTTCTAGCTGGGCTAAATGAAGATCGTAGCGCTCTTGCAGCAGCTTGTCGCGGAGCATAGACACCAATGGTGGTGTCATACTCATAGTAATTTTGAAGTCGATGCCGTCTTGCTTTAAGCCTTCAAATACTTGCAATAGGGGAATGTAAGTTTCTGTAATAGCTTCATAAAGCCATTCTTCCTCTAGTACATAATCGCTTCCAGGATGACGGACAAAAGGTAAATGAGCGTGGAGGACAAGAGCGACATAGCCAATAGCCATAGTAATCTCAATGATTGGGTGTAATAGTTCGGTGCGATTAACCCAAGGGGTAGCGCCAGGGGCGATCGCGTTTTAGAAACTAGATATTGTAAGAATTTTATGCCGAAAGAGGTAGCAGGAGAAACTGTAAGTTGCGATCGCCTGGGTTCTTACTTTTGACGTGGGGCTATTATTCAAAGTATGGGCGTTAGATAGATGTTTTTCAGCTTACTTTTTAATTACAACTATGGCTAGAGATGTAATTAAAGGCAATCGCCCCGCCATCATGACCAACTTGGAAAAACAACCAAAAAATCCCCCTTCTTTGTTCGATTATGTAACTAAAAGCGTTGCAGAAATAGGTGACGCGGCTTTCCGCAAAGCTTTAGATGCGGGACAAGAGGCGGCAGATCTCACTCACGATTTGCTCTCTCAAGTCACTAAAGGTGCGGGAGAAACTATCGATAACGTGGGTAGTAATTGGTTTGTGCGGCGATTGACTCGTTTTCTCAATCTCGATTGGCTGCTGGGTGCTGCTAATAGTGTGGATGTTGCCAAAGCCCAAAGCGCAGTTAAAAAACTCCAGCAAGAATATCCTCACGAATCCCCAAGCCAACTTGCTCATCGCATCATGGTGGAGAAAGCCACTCAAGCAGGCGGTATTGGGCTTGCCACCAGTTTTTTACCAGGAATAGCCCTAGCTCTATTAGCGGTAGATTTGGCGGCGACAACGCGCTTACAAGCGGAGATGATTTATCAAATTGCGGCGGTGTATGGACTCGACTTGAAAGATCCAGCGCGTCGGGGTGAAGTTTTAGGCATTTTTGGTTTAGGGCTTGGTGGTAGTCGATTGCTAAAAGCCGTAGGCTTGGGTTTGCTAAGGAATGTACCTTTTGCGGGGGCAACTATTGGGGCAAGTTCTAACGCGGCAATGTTGTATTCTTTGGGCTATGCTGCTTGTAGATTTTATGAAGCCAAGTTAAAGTCTCCCCAACAAGTAGAGTCAACAACTATTAACGATCTCAAGCAACAAAGTGAGAAATATTTAGAAACTGCGATCGCTCAACAAGTTGTCATGGATCGAATTTTAGTGCATACAATTTTAGCTACTCATCCAGCAAAATCTTGGGATGAACTTTTACCCCAACTGCAAGCGATAAATATTAGTCCAGCTTCTCTCAAAGTTATTGCTGAAGATTTTAAGTCGCCTCAGCCCTTAGATACGCTGCTTAATCAACTCAACCGCGACTTTGCAATTCCGTTACTGGCTCAATGCTACCGAATTGGGGAAGCCGATGGCGCACAGACTCCCGCCGCAACTGAAGTGATAAATGCGATCGCTCGTCAATTTGACCTCGATCTAAATTCTATTAAGTCGATGATGAACGATCCGGCAATTTAAACTTTTGCCCTTAGTTGAATTTCTACCTAAAAATACTTGCATATTTGCAAAGAAGTATCTTGATTTTAGGAAAAATAAATGTAATAGAAACTTTCCGTCGGAAGGTTTCTGTGTTTTGATGCTCGGTCGCAATTTCAAAGTATAGATAAAAATCTCTGGAGATTAAGTCAATGTTAACGAGCGGTTGACCAGGCGTTAATTTTGAGTTGGTAAGTTTGTGTTGGGCTTCGCAATAAAATCAAGCAATACTAATCATATTTTTAGTTAAAAATAAATCAACTACTTACTACAAAAATAAGTAAAACGTAGTCCTGTTTAATTTAAAAGTATCTTGAGAAGTTTGCAGCTAAGTAAAAAAATGCAAAGCTGATGTTTGCTTGGCTTTATTTGAGTTGCCCTCCATTGAATAAAGTAACCGCAAAAACTTACCCAAAATGGACAACTTTAATTTTGAGCGCCTGCTATCGAGTAAGATCAACCGCCGTCGCTTGCTAGTAGGAACCGGAACCTTAACCGGAATTACGATAGCGCAAGCGCGCACGCAGGGCTTCGCAAGTCAGCATTCAACTAAAGTAGTTGCCCAACCAGTATTATCAGGATACCCATTTAGTCTAGGTGTAGCTTCAGGAGATCCACTGCCAGATAGTGTAGTGTTGTGGACTCGCCTAGCTCCTAGTCCCTTGGAGGGTGGGGGAATGCCCCCTTATCTTGTACCTGTACAGTGGCAAGTATCAGCGAACGAAAGCATGAGCCAAATCGTCAGAAGTGGCACAGTAAATGCAAGACCAGAATCCGCTCACGCAGTAAAAGTAAACGTACGCGGACTTAGACCTGGGCGGTGGTATTGGTATCAATTTAAAGTAGGCAACGAACTCAGCCAGATTGGACGCACTCGTACCGCGCCTGCTAGAGGGGATTTCCCCAAGGAGTTACGTTTTGCCTTTGCTTCTTGTCAAGACTGGCAAAATGGCTACTTCACCGCCTACAAACACATGGCAGCAGAAGACCTCGACTTGGTTGTGCATTTAGGCGATTATATTTACGAATACGGACCTCAATCTGGCGGACCGCGCCAGCATAATAGTGACGAAATAGTTACCCTCGCTGACTATCGCAACCGCTATGCTCTATACAAAACTGACCCAGATTTGCAAGCCGTTCATGCAGCTTTTCCTTGGATAGTTACTTGGGACGACCACGAAGTCGATAACAACTACGCGGGTGCGATTGCTGAAGACGACCAAAGCCAACAAGAATTATTGGCACGACGGGCTAATGCTTATCAGGCATACTACGAACATATGCCCTTGCGTCGCTCATCAATGCCTAGAGGGGCAGCTATGCAGTTGTATCGGCGTTTTACTTTTGGTAATTTAGCCGAGTTCAATGTCTTAGATACTCGTCAATACCGCAGCGATCAGCCTTGCAATGATGGACTCAAACCCCGTTGTGAAGAAGCTTTTGACCCAAATGCGACGATGACTGGATTTGAGCAAGAACGCTGGTTGTTGGATGGTTTAGATCGTTCCGAGGCTCGGTGGAACGTTATTGCTCAACAAACTATGTTGGCGGAATATGACTTTGACGCGCGTCCTGAAGTAGAAGTATTCAACGTCGATCAATGGGATGGTTATGTTGCCGCCCGCAGTCGATTGCTTGACTTTTTAGACAAGAAGAAACCATCAAATCCAGTTGTAATTACAGGGGACATTCATTCAAGTTGGGTACACGATCTCAAAACAGACTTTAGCTTGGTAGATTCGCCGACTGTAGGTACAGAATTTGTCGGAACTTCTATTGCGTCCGACTTTCCTAGTGCATTTATTGCGCCTGTAACTGCAGCTTTAGCTGACAATCCTCATACTAAGTTTTTTGATGGTGCTTTTCGCGGGTACGTCCGTTGTCATCTAACCCGCAAAGCCTGGCAGAGCGATTACCGGGCAGTATCTACAATCCTCGATCGCAATGCAACTATCAGCACCTTAGCCTCGTTTGTAGTTGAGAATGGGCGATCGGGCGCTCAACGTATTTAAGTACAAGCATTCTTTAACCCTTTGTGGCAAGCTTGGAATCTATGGGTAAACAATTTCAAGCTTCCCTTTTTGCGTTTCTACAATCGCTCATCTCTCGATACTACCAATGCTGCATTTTGCCCCTTCGCCCCGAAAAGTTGGGGACTAGGTGGAATTATCTCCCAATCAGATATTGATACTAAGTTGTGGTCAGAGGTAGTAGAGTATTAAATAGAGAGAACTTTGGCAAAGATAAATGTACAGGAGTCAAGTAACGCAAGCCTGTCCTCATCTAGACCTAGAGACAGTCAAGCAGAAAGTAA
>NZ_JBYCCV010000071.1:0-20132 GCF_057473825.1 Aliterella sp. E5.1 | reverse complement strand
TTTACTGCCTCTAGCTCTAAATGGGGAAAAGCTTGAGTAACTTGACCCATATCCACCTGCCTAACTCGTTGTTTGAGGACAAACTTTGTTGTTCACTACTCTACTATATTTGAACGCAATTTGGTATGAGTAGGCAATTCCATAACGTGCGATCGCTCCCAATAATCCTCATCGCACATTTTACCTTCTCTCTTGAGCCAAAGTTATATAGGAGGATGCCAACCACTAATTACCCAGCGCTTCCGAGCAACAACTATTACTGTATTATTCATCCGCAGACATACAACTGTAGCTCGACCAATAGCAGTTATACCTTCAACTTTAGTACCGTCAACACTCCAAGCAAAGTGGTCAGAGCATTTTTGCTTACGAGGATTGAATAGAGTAAAACTTTCTCCAGTTAAAGGATCTATTGCTTCTACTAAGTTAGTCTTAAATTCATTACAAAAACGACAGGCTAAACAAACATTCTCAAAGCTTGTTTCTCCACCTTTAGAGACAGGCTGAATATGGTCATAAGTCAGAGAAATTCCACTATTGGTTTCTGTAGTCAAACAGTAGCAACAACGATCTCTATCGCTATTAGCAATTTGATTTTTTATACTTTCAGGAATATATACAGCCACAATGATTTAAGCAACGGACACGCTATGTCCTCGCCAACGAAGTAAAACTGCTGCTTGAGCTTTACGCAACATAAAAAGCTCTGCATTTTGTCGCAATGTTCTCAACTCCAGGCGTTCTGTCTCTGTTAGAGTACCGTTAGAATTACCCTCAAGTAGAGTATCATACCGTTCCATATCAATTGTTGTTTTTCGATTGTGAACTATCTTAGTCAAGGTATGGTCATCTAACTTATCTAAAGCTGCAATCTCCGCTTGAAACTCCTCTGGTATATCATTCCATGCTGGAGGACTACCAACTTGTAAGGCATGGAGGATTATTTCTTCGAGAGGACGCTGGGTAGCATGGGCAGTATTAACCAAACGCTGATAAATAATTTCTGGAACTTGCAGGGTAATTTCAGTTAGCATTTTATGCAATCCTTGATAAGGATTTGTAAGGAACTCAAAACGAGCGTTTGCTTTAAAGTCCTATGTATGTGAAAGCGATCGCAATTGTCTTAATAAAATCCTAGCCCTAGTCTCAGGTCTGCCAGACTTTCAATTCCTAATAATTTTATAAATATTTGTTTTGCCTGTACTTTACTCTAAGTTTGTGAGGGAATACTAAAAAAGGAATAAGTGCGATCGCATTTCAACATCCACCTATCGCTTGCACGTTAGCACAAATAGTTTTTAGGGAGGATGCGATCGCATCCTCCCTATCTGTTAATTATCCTTAAATATAGACTCTACCGTTGATTTGATGGTGTCTCGCGCATCTTTAAGGGTTTGGGCGATGGGATGCTGTGTTTGCAAAAATACCCGCGCGCAATTGCGTCCAGGTAATCCCGAAATCGAACCGCCGGGATGAGTCCCCGCACCTGTCAGAAACAAGTTATCAATTGGAGTCTTATAGTTAGCGATTTCTGGCAAAGGACGGAAACAGAGCATTTGGTCTAAAGTCATGTCTATGTGATAATAATTGCCTTTATAAGAGCCTAGCCGTTCTCCAAGTTCGGCAGGACTTTCGACATGACGGGCAATTATAGAGTGTTTGAGGTTGGGCGAATACTGGGCTAGTTTATCCATTACTCGGTCTGCTACTTTATTTTTAAGCTCGTCAGTCCAACCCGTACCTTTTAATCCCGTACCTTCTGCGCCAGCAATTTGATAAGGAGCAAAAAATTCAATCCATAGCGTATGCTTGCCTTGGGGAGCCATTGAAGGATCGAGGGCTGTAGGCATAACTAAATACATTGATGGATCTTCATCAGGAATTTTGCCAATTGTGCAGTCGCTATGTGCTTTTTCTACATGATTGACAGAATCAGCAATCAGTACCGAACCCATTAAGTATTCATCCCTGTGTTCGTGGTGTTCAAACTTGAGTGGTTCAGATAAAGCACAGTCAATTTTGAGGATAGTTTCATTATTGTTGACGATGCGACGATCTAGGCGATCGCGCAAATTGGAGTCAGCACTATTAACATCATTCTCATCTACAAGCTGCAAAAATAGCCGTTTAGCATCAATATTGGAAATTACACCGCACTTTGCGCGATATTTCTTGCCACCAGCAACTCTTACGCCTACAGCTTTACCATCATCAACTAACACTTGCTCGACATCTTGCTCAGTTAAAATTACGCCACCAGTGCTTGTAACTAATTTAACTAAAGCATCAACCAATCCCCCAGAACCGCCGCGAGGTCTTGCCATACCTGGATTGTGGCGCAAAACCATCATCATTGCCCCAAAAGCCATTGCTTTTTGTGAAAGCGGCGAACTCAGTTCCGCAGACATTCGCGCCAAAGGTGCTTTGACGAACTCCGCATCAAAATACTCGTTGATGTTGTCAATTGGACTACTTAAAACTGTCCGTAATAAATCCAAAGTTGTATCCGTACCACCTATAACCGAAAACAAGTCTTGCAGTTTTATAAAATCATAGTTACCAGCAATATCAACTAATGACTTGGGTGGTGAGTTGAAAAAAGCAACAATAGAGTTGACAAAGCGCTGCCAGTATTCTACATACTTGGCATATTGTTCGGCATCGCGATCGCTAAATCGGGCAATTTCTCTGCAAGTCTTTTCTACAGAACGATGTGCTAAGAAATACTTGCCATCGGGATGAGGACAAAATACTCCTGGATCGCAGTATAGATATTCTAATCCATACTTTTTTAGTTCTAATTCTTTTACCACTTGCCCCAAGTGGATAAATATGTGATTAATAGCACAAGGATTAAACTTAAATCCTGGTGCTTCTTGGGGCATAATTTCTTCTGTTGTGGAGCCGCCACCAGCAATAGGACGTTTTTCAAGTAGTAACACGCTATAGCCAGCTTTAAGGAGGTAAGCGGCACAAACTAGCCCATTATGTCCAGCGCCAATAATGACGACATCATACGCTTACATGGATAAGATTTATGTAATGGTGGTATATATCCTCATATTAAAAAGCGGTTAACACAGATAACCCATTCGTCAGTTACATAAATATTTTAGTGGTGATATTGACTAGCCCCAGGGCGAGGTGAGGTTTTTTGAGTATTTGGGAGTCTACTGTCCTTTAAATACCGATCCTACTGTCGATCTAATCGAGTCCCGCGCTTCTTTAAACTTCTGAGCGATTGGTTGTTGCTCGTGCAAGAAAATTCGAGCGCAGTTGCGTCCTGGCATTCCTGAAATTGAACCGCCGGGATGCGTCCCCGCGCCAGTCAGAAACAATCCGTCAATTGGTGTTTTGTAATTAGCTAGTTCCGGTAAAGGACGGAAAAACACCATTTGATCGAGAGTCATATCAATATGATAGTAATTGCCTTTGTAAGCGCCCAAACGTTCCCCAAGTTCGGCAGGACTTTCGACCCGACGCGCAATAATTGAATCTTTGACATTAGGGGAATAGTCGGCTAGTTTGTCAATTACTCGGTCAGCTACTTTGTTTTTGAGTTCGTCAGTCCAACCCGTACCCTTTAAACCCGTACCTTCTGCGCCAGCAATTTGATAAGGTGCAAAAAACTCGATCCAGGCTGTATGCTTGCCTTGGGGAGCCATGGAAGGATCGAGCATTGTGGGGACAACTAAATACATTGAAGGGTCAGAATCGGGAATTTCGCCTAAAGTACACTTACTATGAGCTTGTTCGACGTGAGTAACGGAATCGGCAATTAGCACAGAGCCAATTAGATAGCTGTCATCGTGATTGTGATGCTCAAAGTTGAGGGGTTTATCTAAAGCCAAATCAATTTTGAGGATGGTTTCGTTATTATTGACAATACGGCGATCTAATCTTTCCCGCAGATTTGGATCAGCGCTATGCACGTCACTTTCATCTATCAGTTGCAAAAATACTCTTTTAGCATCAATATTTGAAATCACCCCTTTTTTGGCTCGGTATTCGACCCCTCCAGCTACGCGCACGCCTACCGCGCGACCGTTATCGATTAAAACTTTTTCAACGTGCTGCTCGGTAAGAACTACACCACCTTTGCTTTTAACCAACTTCAATAAAGCTTGGATAAGCGCCCCCGTACCGCCGCGAGGTCTAGCCATGCCTGAATCGTGACGCATTGCCATCATAATTGCCCCCACGGCGTTAGTTTTTTGCGAAGGCGGCGCGCCAAGTTCGGCGCAAAGTCTGGCTAAAGGGGCTTTAAGGAACTCGCTATCAAACCACTCATTGAGGACATCTTCGCCGCTACTGAGCATTGTCCGAATAAAGTCTAGGGTTTTAGATGGCGAACCAATCACAGAAAATAAATCTTTCAGCTTTTTGATGTCGTAATTTCCAGCAATATCAATAATAGACTTGGGAGGAGCGTTGAACATAGGAATCATCGCCCCTAACGCCCGTTGCCAAAATTCTGTATATTCGCGGTATTTTTTGGCATCGCGATCGCTATATCTAGCAATTTCCGCGCAAGTTTTTTCTAAGGACTTATGCCCTAAAAAATATTTACCGTCGGGATGGGGACAAAATGCTACTGGATCGCATTCTAGATACTCTAACCCGTATTTTTCTAGTTCCAACTCTTGCACCACTGGTCCTAAGTGGATAAACTCATGATCGATCGCGCAAAGGTTAAACTTGAATCCCGGTGCTTCTTTGGGGAGCGATTCTTCGGTAGTTGCTGCACCACCAGGAACAGAACGCTTTTCTAGCAGCAAAACGCTATACCCAGCTTTCAGTAAATAGGCAGCGCAGACTAAACCATTGTGTCCTGCTCCAATAATCACAACATCGTACGATTGCATAGCGTCGGCTCCAGGTATCCATATTTACAAATTTTATAAATAAGTTACCCAAGATACAATCAATCGTCAGTTATAAAGTGCGATTACCCAAGGGGTAGCGCCAAAGGCGATCGCATTGGCAGCTTAAGTTTGCGGTATTTCTCTGACATGAGCCTCGGTGTAGAGAGTTAGTTTACCTGGCTCTACTTCTAACTCCTTGATGCGGAGCGCCATTTTTTCTAATTCAATAAAAGGCGACTGTGTTAGCTGTTTCATTTTCCCTAACAAGGCTACTGCTAGATCAATAGAGATATTCTGCCCATCTTGGCACTTAAAACTCTCCATTAATACTGGTTGTTGGAGGGTACGTGGACGAATTACGGCATTAAACCCAATTTCTCTGGTTCGATCCATCTGCGCTAACAAAGCGCTGCCATTAACTTCTATTTTCCCCACACTAGGCAGCAACAACTCTAAGTGTTGGATAGCCATAGTCACAAGTTGTCCGTCTACATCCAACTCTAGCTTTTGCATCCGGTTCTTGACATAGTCTGAGTTAAGAGTGCGATTTAGATCTTCTTGGGTGAGGACTAATTTGGCGATCGCATCTACGGGATGAGTCAATTCTATTTGCCCAAATAAAGCACTAAGGGGGTCGATTGCCACTTTATCTAAGTGCAACTCCATTTCTTGCACTCGGATGTCTTCTTGCAGCACTAAGCCTTGTCCAGAAATATCAATAGAATCGGCTTGTCCTTGCACAACTTTGAGTAAGTCGGTGCGAATGTCTACATCAATTTTTTCGGCAGCATCTAACTGACTAGATAAACCTGCTTGGGCTGCTAAATCGATCGCTTGTTCGTCTAGCCGGGGACTATCAGACATGAGATTAATACTTGTCTAAGTTTTACTACTGCCTAATTTAGATGCTGGACTTAGGAGCGTGTATCTGCATCATGACGGACTTTTATTTGAACTAAGAATGTTGCCATAATTTAAACCCATGCAAAGAAAATATTTGCATGGGTTTAAATTAGTAGTCTTAACTAAGCACTAGCATTTAATATTTGCTTAGATGTCTGGGGGCAAAATTACTTTATCAATGACGTGAATTACACCATTACTAGCTTGAATATCTGGTTGAACTACTTTAGCTTCGTTCACCATTACACCAGTTGCTGGATCGACCTTAACGCTGATGGGACCACCTTCTACAGATTTTACGGCTCCAGACTTCAAGTCAGTGGATGTGACTTTTCCAGGAACTACGTGATAGGTCAATATTTTGACTAATAGCGCTTTGTTCTCTGGCTTCAGCAATTCTTGCAGCGCTTCTTGAGGTAGGGCGGCAAAAGCCTGATCGGTTGGCGCAAAAACGGTAAATGGTCCTGTTCCTTCTAGAGTTGTTGTCAAGTCGGCTGCTTTCAAAGCGGCGGTAAGAGTTTTAAAAGAACCATTAGCAGCAGCTAACGCTACGATATTTTCGCTTCCCGTTGATGCACCAGGAGCGCTTTCTGTTGGTGCGGGTGCGGGTGCAGGTTTAGTAGCGTCAGGAACTGGAGCGGGGATAGCTTCGGGCGCGGTTCCTGGGGCTGAGGGACTAGCCTCTAGAGGTGTTGCTGCTCCACCAGAGCGGTTGTAAGGAGGCTCGTTAAAAATACTGGGCTTGGGATTAAGCACTCCTCCACCTGATTGCTGAGCCTGTAAAGGGAACCCAAGCAGAACACTGGCACTAGCAATTCCCAATAAATAAGTTACTTTTTTAAGTAAATTGCTGTTGTGCTTTTGATTTTTAATCACTGTTGTCTTCCTCTTATTTATTTTTGACACTTGATAAGTTTTACAACATTTGCCTATAACTTTACAAATCTTTTGGTCAAAACACAACACGCATCTAGCTAGAGAATGATATTTTGGGTCTTTCGTTTAGGTCAATTGGTGAGGTAAGGCATTCTATAAAAAGTTTGTTTAGCTAAAATAATTGCTATTAGTTAATAAGTTTATAAGTTATGAGTTAATGATTTTGTCTACTTTCAGGAAATTAAAAACTTTTGAAAGTTTTATTTAAATATTATTTTGTAGAAAATAAAATATCTTGATTACTTGATTATATAGATAGCAAAATTATTCAATTAAAGAGAGCGAATTTCTATACCTTTAGGTTCTTACTTACGATAGAGTGAAATTGATAATTGGGAGTGATAACTTATACATAAGGAAACAGAGATATTAAAAACAAAGGAGAAAAAGATATGTGGGGAATTTTAGCATGGGTGGTTTTAGGTTTGATTGCTGGCGCGATCGCTAAAGCTATTTATCCAGGACATCAAGGCGGTGGTATTCTTGCCACAATGATTCTAGGTATCTTGGGTGCGGTTGTTGGCGGCTGGTTAGGCGGCTTATTTTTTGGCGGCGGTGTGGGAACAGCAGCATCAATCGGTGCTTTGACAATACCAGGCGTTATTTTTGCAGTAATTGGAGCAATTGTTTTATTATTCATCTGGGGTCTAATAACTCGCCGGACTGCGTAATAAAGTAATGCGGGAATTGAATAAGTATCATACTCTCTCAACCTATAGGTTGAGAGAGTATTTGTTATTAGATATATTTTTTAGTTAATAATAAACATAGCTAGTAACTATTAAATTGTAGCTAAATAAGTGAAGCGCTCAAAAAGAGGAATTATTACAGAATAACGAACATAATTTGTCAAAATCTACTCTTTTAGAGAATTATGTAGTAAATAAATTATTAAAGCTTTCATTTCAGAGCAACCAGTTACCAGGACAGACAAAATGATTGAATTGTACCAGTTTGAGCTATCACAGTATTCTGAAAAAGTCAGAATAATTCTAGACTATAAAGGCTTAGATTACCGCAAGATTGAAGTCACGCCAGGAATTGGACAAGTAGAGCTATTTCGTTTGACGGGTCAACGCAAAGTGCCAGTAATTAAAGACGGGGCGAATATTGTCGCTGATTCAACGGCGATCGCTAAATACTTAGACCAAAGATACCCCGATCGCCCGTTGCTGCCCACAGACCCCAAACAAAGAGGGTTATGCTTGCTGATAGAAGAATGGGCAGACGAATCGATAGGAGTAAAAAGCCGCCAAGCTTTATTTGGCGCTTTAAGTCAAGATCAAAACTTCCGCAAAGCTTTATTACCCAACACTACGCCAGACCTGCTAAAAGGCTTAGTAGGAGCGGTTCCCAACGATATATTAAAGATTTTAGGGTTTGGAGTCGGCGCAAGTCCTGACGTTGTAAAGTCTGCCGAAACCGACCTAAAGCAAGACTTAGAGGCATTATGCTTGCTACTGGCTGATAGTCCTTACTTAGTAGGCGATCGCACTACCTTAGCAGATTTATCTGTAGCCGGATTATCGATGCTAATTAAGTTTCCCGATGGTCCTTACTTAGATTTACCCGCAAACGTAAAAGGCAAAGGCATACCAGGATTAGCAGATAACCTAGCTTACCAGCCATTTTTTACTTGGCGCGATCGCTTGTATAGCCAATATCGCAAGCTTACACCTGGTTCTTCTAGTACCACAGGTTCTGCCCCGACAGCAATTAATATTGACTGAGTAGTACAGAAATATTCTCTATTGCGGCTTTAATGGCTGACAGCTTGCCGTCAAAGGCTATAAGATAAGCCAATAACCCACGCAGTGCAAGTAGCCGCATGAATTTGGGACAGCCATTAGGTTCAGTTACACAAGGATCGCTCAGTGAAGGCTTAGAGGTGCGACTGCATCCTGATGTCTTGGTAGAAGATATGCGCGTTGGCAAATTCCTTGTAGTCGAAGGAATGAAATCGCGTTTCTTTTGTATGCTAACGGATGTATGTCTAGGAACCTCAAGCCCGCGTATTGTCGCTAATCCGCCTTTACCTAGCGATGATTTTATGCGCGAAGTTTTGGCGGGAAGCGGCACTTATGGAACCATCGACCTTACACCAATGTTGATGTTTACACCTGAATCGGAGGAGCCATCTTTTCATAGCAATGGCAAGTCAGAACACAACGGCGTAAACGGTTTAGCTTCCTTTCAACCCCAAAGTAGCAGCAATATGGAACTGCTACCCGTGAAAACTATTCCCAGCCACTTTAGCCAAGTCTATGATGCCAGCGAACGCGACTTTAGAGCCGTATTTGGCTGGGAAGACGACCCGCAAAGACGCAACTTTGCGATCGGTCAACCCCTGGACATGGATGTACCCATATGTATAGACCTAGACCGCTTTGTAGAACGTAGTAACGGCGTATTTGGTAAATCGGGAACGGGTAAATCTTTTCTCACTCGGTTGTTGCTATCAGGGATTATTCGCAAACAAGCGGCGGTAAATTTGATTTTTGATATGCACTCCGAATACGGGTGGGAAGCAGTATCGGAAGGCAAGCAATTTAGCACCGTTAAAGGCTTGCGCCAGCTATTTCCCGGTAAAGTGCAAGTTTACACCCTCGACCCTGCCTCTACCAAGCGTCGAGGCGTGCGCGACGCTCAGGAACTTTATTTGAGTTACGACCAAATTGAAGTTGAAGACATCATGCTGGTACGCAACGAATTGAACCTTTCTGAAGCAAGTTTAGAAAATGCCACAATTTTGCGTAACGAGTTTGGCAAATCTTGGATTACCCAGCTTTTGGCAATGGGTAACGAAGAAATAGAAATGTTTTGCCAGGAAAAGCGGGGTAACAAGTCCTCAATTATGGCATTACAGCGCAAACTTCTGCGCTTAGAGGATCTTAAATATATGCGGACGACTTGCCCGCATAACTATATAGATAAAATTTTGGCTTCTTTAGACGCTGGCAAGCACGTAGTCATTGAATTTGGTTCCCAGTCAAATATGCTTTCGTATATGCTGGCAACCAACACCATATCTCGACGCATCCATCACTCTTACGTCCACAAAGCCGAGAAATTCTTACAAAGCAAAAATCCGTGCGATCGCCCTCATCCATTAGTAATTACTATTGAAGAAGCTCACCGCTTTCTCGATCCTGCTACTGTCAAACAAACTATTTTCGGCATTATTGCCCGTGAAATGCGGAAATATTTTGTGACTTTACTTGTAGTAGATCAGCGCCCATCAGGGATTGACAATGAAGTAATGTCCCAAATTGGTACGAGAATTACTGCCTTACTCAACGATGAAAAAGACATTGAGGCTATTTTTACGGGAGTATCCGGGGGGCAAGCCTTACGCAGCGTCCTGGCAAAACTCGACTCCAAGCAACAAGCTTTAATTCTCGGTCACGCCGTACCCATGCCTGTAGTCGTCAGGACGCGCCCTTACGATCAAACCTTCTACACAGAAATTGGCGATGTTGCCTGGGAAGAAAAGCCTGACGACGAAGTATTTGCTGCTGCTCAACTAGCCCAAGCCGACCTCGGTTTTTAACCATTCGTAATATCTCGCCATCCCCAAGCGCCTATCAGTACGGTTATCCGGCGGCTACTATGCACGTATTTAAGCTCAAGTCAAGTCATCATATATAAGTAATTGCGATCGCTTCTTTAATTCAAAGTGCGAACAGCAGAGCATCTTAGTCAAAAATTGTGCAAATAACTAAATATATAGTAAAATAAAGTCATATCGACTTCGATCTAGGTGAGTTTCAGAGCAACCAAGCTAAAGCGGACGGGAAACTTATCCCAGCCAGATAGCGTCTCTACACCTTCTGTAGGATGTATGTTCAAACAGTAATTAGCTAATGTCCAGTTATCAAGAAGCTCTAAAAGCCGTCCCATTTTAGTCATTCAGCATTCCAATTGTCTACGGAGTTGACGACGCACAAATGCCCACAGTTAACACCACTACCGAAACCACCAAAACCAAATTCACGGCGGATATGGTTCGTACCTATCTACGAGAAATTGGTCGCGTACCCTTGCTGACCCGCGAACAAGAAATTATTTACGGCAAGCAAGTACAACAAATGATGTTGCTCCTAGAAGCTAAAGAAGCTCTGGCAAAGGAACTGCACAGGGAACCAACTGCCGAAGAATGGGCGACCCAAGTAGATATCGCCGCCGCCGAGTTGCCAGAAACTATCAAGCGTGGCAAAAGAGCCAAGCAGAAAATGATTGAGGCGAACTTGCGCTTGGTAGTAGCGATCGCCAAAAAATACCAAAAGCGGAACATGGAGTTTTTGGACTTGATCCAAGAAGGTACTATGGGGCTAGAGCGCGGCGTAGAAAAGTTCGATCCTACACGCGGTTACAAATTCTCTACCTACGCTTATTGGTGGATACGTCAAGCCATTACTCGCGCGATCGCTCAACAAGCCCGCACCATTCGGCTACCTATTCACATTACTGAAAAGCTGAACAAAATTAAAAAAGTCCAGCGCGAACTAGCACAGAAATTAGGGCGCAGTCCTAATGCTAATGAAATTGCTACAGCGTTAGAGTTAGAACCTGCTCAAATTCGCGAATATCTCAATCTCGCCCGTCAACCAGTATCTTTAGATATTCGAGTCGGCGACAACCAAGATACCGAACTGCAAGACTTGCTTGAAGATGATGGTCCTTCGCCGGATCATTTCATGACCCAAGAAGCATTGCGTCAGGACATAGATACTTTACTGGCTGAATTAACACCACAGCAGCGCGAAGTCGTCAGCTTGCGTTTTGGTTTGCAAGACGGCAACGAATTATCGCTAGCAAAAGTTGGTGAGAGACTCAATCTTAGTCGAGAACGAGTCCGTCAACTAGAGCATCAAGCCTTAGCACACTTGCGCCGCCGTCGTGAGAACGTGCAAGAGTATATGGCAAGTTGATTACCTTTTATAAATTCTAGCTTGCGTACCTCCTATAACTTAGGAGGTATTTTTTTGCGATTGATATTTTTTTAATTCCCCAGCGCGTTCATCCTCAGATTTTTCTTAATAATTAAGCTTTCTTACGGAAAGCAAAGTATGACTTTTGAAGTATCAATAAAGCAGAACTAATTGGGTATGCTTTAACTATGGCTGACTCACCACCCCCAGCTTAGAGCTAGTTAATCACCAGGAACTCATGATGCTTAGTTATATTGACAAATTATTTTTAGGACAGCATCACAGCAAAGCTCCGCTAGCCACCTTACTATTAGTTATCAGTATTTTTGCTGGAGTAACTACCCCAGGCTCAACAAAGGAATTGCCAAGTGCAAGCCTGTATAAAACTTCCGTCAACGGTGAAAGTTTAAGTAAAAACACGTACGAAGCCAAAGGCAAACTCCCTCAAAAGGACGGCGTGTACTTGTATGGTCAGTCACCCGAACCCCAGCAAATTGGGCAAGAATACATAGTAATTGAGGTAAATAGAGGTAAAGCAGTAGGTGCATTTTATTTACCCCAATCAGAATTTAATTGTTTCAATGGCACTATTGAGGCAGGAAAACTCGCTTTACTAATAGCAAATGGTTCAGAAACCGAGGCATATCCAGAAACCCTAGGCAGTAACGCGGATGCTCAACAAGTAGCCGCCATAGGCGATCGCTCTTGGGATGAAAACAACAGCAACGAAATTACTACTCCTTATTCTGTAGCTCTCCAAAACTATCATCAGCTATCTGAAGTCAGTGCCAGCGATAAACAGATTTTGGCAGCTTGCAAAAGTAACTATCACGGTGGTGCGCAATAAAGGGCTGAAGGAACTTAGTAAAGCAAGGAGCGGCTTTTAAAGTTAAAATCGACTATCCTTAAATGAAAGATTTTGCGAGTGCCAAAATCTAGCCTATGGAAGCATCTTTTCAAATAATTGTAACGATCGCGATTGCTGTGATTGCAGGTATCGGCGCTCAAGTCATAGCAGAATATCTCAAAGTACCCAGCATTGTATTTTTGCTGCTGTTTGGTATTTTGTTGGGTTCTGATGGTACGGGTTTGCTGCACCCCCAGCTACTCGGCGCGGGGTTAGAGGCGATTGTCGCCCTAGCAACGGCGGTAATTTTGTTTGAAGGTGGGCTAAATCTGGAGTTGAGAGACTTGGGAAAAGTCTCTGGTAGTCTGCGTAATCTAGTAACGATTGGGACGCTGATTACTCTCATTGGTGGAGGACTGGCGGCACACTGGCTGGGGGAATTTCCTTGGGCGATCGCTTTTCTTTATGCGGCTTTGGTTGTAGTTACAGGTCCCACTGTAGTTAGCCCTTTGTTGCGCCATGTAAAAGTAGATCGTCAAGTGGCTACTCTTTTAGAGGGAGAAGGAGTCTTAATCGATCCAGTGGGGGCAATTCTTTCTGTTGTTGTCCTAGACACAATTTTAAATGGTGGAGCCGATCCGGTTTTAGCCTTTAGCGGTCTAGTTTTGCGTTTGGGTGTTGGGGGCGCAATTGGGGCAGTGGGTGGCTGGTTGTTGAGCTTGATGTTTAAACGCGCTCATTTTATTTCAGACGAGCTAAAGAACTTAGTAGTTTTAGCTGGGTTATGGGGTTTATTTGCCTTAGCGCAACTAATTCGCAGCGAATCGGGGTTAATGGCTACGGTGGTTGCAGGTGTAGTATTGGGTTCGTCTTCTATACCCGAAGAAAGGTTATTGCGACGCTTCAAAGGACAATTAACTATTCTCGGTGTTTCGGTACTGTTTATCTTGCTGGCGGCGGATTTATCGATTGCAAGTATATTTGCTTTGGGCTGGGGGAGCTTATTTACAGTATTGGTGCTGATGTTTGTGGTGCGTCCAATTAATATCGCGGTATGTACCTGGAATAGCGGCTTGAACTTGCAGCAAAAGTTATTTTTATGTTGGGTTGCACCGAGAGGAATTGTCTCTGCGTCGGTGGCTTCTTTGTTTTCGATTTTGTTAACTGAGCGGGGAATTAATGGGGGAGATTCGATTAAAGCTTTAGTATTTCTCACGATTATCATGACTGTATTTTGTCAGGGGTTAAGTGCTGGGTGGGTAGCTAAGTGGCTAAAAATTGCCTCAACAGAAGCAACGGGAGCGGTAATTGTGGGTTGCAATCCTTTGAGCCTAATAGTTGCGCGGTTATTTGTTGAGCGCGGCGAATCTGTCGCGATCATCGATACCGATCCGCTTAGCCGCGAACAAGCAGAAGCAGAAAATATACCTTTTTTCTTGAGTAGTGCTTTAGATCCAGAGGTGCTAGAGGAAGCAGGACTTGGTTCAAGGGGTACTTTTATCGCTATGACGAGTAATGGTGAAGTGAATTTTGTTTTGGCGCAAAGAGCGGCGGAAGAATTTAATCCACCCAGAGTTTTAGCAGTGTTTCCCCGCGATCCAATGGTGAATAATGGCAGTAATCAAACAAAAATTAGTCAAGCATTTTTACCAGACTTAGCAGTCAAAACTTGGAATGATTATTTGACTGATGGCAGGGTTAAGCTAGGTACTACAACCTTGATGGAACCAGGGTTTTCCTTCCAACAGGCGCACTTGCAAGCGTTGACAAGAGCGGGGGAATTAGTGCCGTTGTTGCTCGAAAGAGAAGGGCGAAGTCAAATTGTCTCGTCCAGTGATGAATGGATTGAGGGTGATCGCATTATTTATCTGTTGCACGATCCTAGACCTTTATTATTAAAACGTTTGTCTGGCGAACGGCAATCAAGTCGTTTGACGTTGGAGAAATTGCCGGAAGTTGAGGAAGTTCCGATTACGCTTTCAACTCCTCCTTAAGCTTTTCTCCTCGTAAGTAGGCTTGTCTTTAAGAAAAACCAGAACTTGGAGGGTTTGGGGGGCAGACCCCCCATTGGGGGACGAGTTGCCTCCCAAGGCATTTTTCGGGGGAATTCTTCCTCCGAAAAGATGCCGCCCAAACCCCCTGCAAAATGTTCATATCTATAAACCGCTAAATTCTTGAGAAACCAAGTTTGGTAAGCTGAGATCGAGAGCTAATTTACGATCGCGCTTCACTTCTGGCTAGTAAAGGAGCCGCTTTTAATAACGTTTGTGTATACGGGTGTTGAGGATGATTGAAGATGTCTTCTGTAAAACCAATTTCGACAATTTGTCCTGCTTGCATGACTGCAATGCGATCGCATAAAAATCGTGCGACAAATAGATCGTGAGTAATAAATAAATACGTTAGTTCAAATTGCTGCTTCAATTCCAGCATCAAATCTAATACTTGCGCTTGAATACTCGCATCGAGCATACTTACAGGTTCGTCGCAAATTAAGAGTTTGGGGTGAGTAATTACGGCTCGTGCGATCGCTACTCTTTGTTGTTGTCCTCCCGATAATTGCGCCGGATAACGTTCGTAATATTCCGCCGATGGAAGTAAACCCACTCTTTCTAGCATTTTCATTGCTTGCTGCTTGGCAGAAAATTCTGGGGTTTCTAGTTTGTGAATCAATACAGGCTCGGCAATATTTTCGCCTACAGTCATCATTGGATTTAGGCAAGCGTGGGGATCTTGAAATACCATCTGCATCTGCCGCCGTTGCAGTAACAAGTTTTGCCGCGACAAAGTAGTTAGTTCGGTGTCTTGCAGTTGGACTTTGCCCCCTGTAGGACGAATTAGCTGCAATACGGTACGAGAAAGGGTACTTTTGCCACAGCCGGATTCTCCCACAAGTCCCAAAATTTCCCCAGAATATAGTTCTAAATTGACATTATCTACGGCTTTAATTGTCTGCTCTGGTACTTTTAAAAGTCGCTCGATAAAATTTGGTTCAATTGTGTAGTGCTGCTGCAAATTCGTAATTTTTAGAAGCGGCGAAAGGGTATTTTTTTTATTTTCCCGTGGCTTACCGTCCTCGTGCAAACGTAGCGCTGATTTTAAGAGGCTTTGGGTATATCCATGCTGAGGTTGCTGCAATACGCTTATTGAGTCGTTTAATTCAACTAACGCTCCCTGGTACATTACGCCAATGCGATCGCAATATTCCCCTACTAGCGCCAAATCGTGAGATATCAGTATTAGCGCCATCTCTCGCTCTTTGCACAATCTAGTTAATTCTTTAAGAATTTGCGCGGCGACAGTTACATCTAAGCTAGTTGTGGGTTCGTCAGCAACAATTAGTTTGGGGTTGAGCAATAATGCTAAAGCGATCGCTACTCTTTGTCTCATTCCGCCGCTAAATTCGTGGGGGTACTGATTCCAGCGACTTGCAGGTATACTGACGGCTTCTAAAGTCGCAATTGCTTGCTCTTTGGCTTGTTTGGCTGATAATTTGGGCTGGTGCGCTTGCAGTGTTTCGGTGCAATGTCTGCCAATAGTCATCAAGGGATCGAGTCTTGTCATCGGATCTTGAAATACTAGCGCCACCGCTTCTCCGCGAAACTTTCGCACTTCGGTGCTATTCATCTCAAAAACTGGCTTGCCATCAAAGTTGACGCTACCTTCAATTTGCGATGATGGTGGTAGCAAACCCATGACGGCTCTCCCCAACGTCGATTTGCCGCAGCCTGATTCTCCTACTAAGCCTAAGCGATCGCCCCGTTGTAGCGTTAGCGATACATCATTTATTGCCCAAGAAGTTGGTTGCTCTATTGTTCGGCTTTGAGGATAGGCTACTTTAAGATTTTCGATGCTGAGTAGGGATTTCATGTTTTACGAACTTTTTGTTAATTGCAGGATGGCGTTGCAATATTTAAGTAAGGTGGGAAGGCGATCGCCTAGTTGCTTTTGTCTATTGGCGGCGGTTTCTGGTACTTTTGCTGCTTGCAAAAATATGACATCCATTCCTAACAATTGCAACTGCTTACTAATTTCGGTTTGGTAGGAGCGGATTTGATAATTGTCTACTGGCTCTAATGTTAGTATCTGTTGCTGAAAAAATTGCTGCGCTTTTTGGTGGCTTTTGCGTAGCTCCGTAAAGTCTTGCTCCAAAGACGCGGCTTGCAGTTGCTCTAGGAGTTGGGAAAATTGGTGATAATACTGTTGATATTCTGGCAACATTGGGCTACTTAGCATAAAATTAATGTAAAGAATTTTGCCCTATAAATAGATTTTAGAGGTCTAGCAGACAATTGCTACTCTCCAAATATTTTTTATAACTGCGCCGACCATTTTTTGGCACAATTGGCGCTACTATTGACAAACCCAATAATTTATTATTTTTTTTAACTGCGAATACTTTTTTTAATAGTTTTACCCTAAATATTTAATTGCAGCCGATCCCTATGAATGCCGTTGCTTCTACTACTTCCTTTGATTGTGTTATTCCTGAGTGGCTACAAAAGTGTTTGGTTACATCATCAGACAATGATGCTAGTGATGCGGCGATTGTTTGCCGTGCTTTTGAATTTGCATACAAACTCCATGAAGGACAGTATCGCAAATCTGGCGAACCTTACATCTGTCACCCGGTGGCGGTGGCTGGTTTATTGCGCGATTTGGGTGGTGGCGGAGCGATGATTGCGGCGGGCTTTCTCCACGATGTGGTGGAGGATACAGATCTTACGATTGAACAACTAGAACAGATGTTTAATCCTGAAGTCCGTCAATTGGTAGAAGGCGTTACTAAATTATCTAAGTTTAATTTTTCTAGCAAAACCGAAAGTCAAGCCGAGAATTTTCGCCGAATGTTTTTGGCGATGGCTCAAGATATACGAGTAATTGTCGTCAAGCTTGCCGATCGCCTGCACAATATGCGTACTCTGGAATATTTAGCCGATGAGAAACGCCGCCGGATTGCTCAAGAAACGCGCGATATTTTTGCACCTCTGGCTCATCGGCTGGGGATCGGGCGTTTTAAGTGGGAATTAGAAGATTTGGCGTTTAAATACTTAGAAGCAGAGGCTTATCGTCAGATTCAAGAATTGGTTGCCGAAAAACGCGGCGACAGGGAAGCAAGACTTGCTAGGGTTACAGAAGTATTAAAAGCTAGGCTAGAACAAGCAGGAATTAATTGCAGCGATATTAGCGGTCGTCCCAAGCATCTTTATGGCATTTATCAAAAGATGCAGCACCAACAGAAAGAATTTAACGAAATTTATGACTTGGCGGCGATTCGGATTGTTGTCCAAACTAATGAGGAGTGTTATCGGTCTTTAGCTATAGTTCACGATGAGTTTAAACCGATTCCAGGGCGGTTTAAAGACTATATTGGCTTGCCTAAACCTAATCGCTATCAATCTCTGCATACGGCGGTGGTAGGCTTTACGGGGCGACCTTTGGAGGTGCAAATTCGGACTCTAGAAATGCACCACATTGCGGAGTATGGAATTGCGGCCCACTGGAAGTATAAGGAAAAAGGTAGCAGTTATACGCAAATGACTCCAGGAGATGAAAAGTTTACCTGGCTGCGACAACTATTGGAATGGCAAAACGAGCTTAAAGACGTTAAAGATCCGCAAGAGTATTTGGAAAGCGTCAAAGATAATTTATTTGAAGATGATGTTTATGTATTTACTCCCAAAGGCGATGTAATTCCTTTGAGTCCCGGCGCGACTACGGTAGATTTTGCTTACCGGATTCACACAGAAGTAGGCAATCGCTGTAGTGGTGCGCGGGTAAATGGGCGGATGGTGACGCTAGATACGCAGTTGAAAAATGGCGATATTGTTGAAATTCTCACCCAGAAAAATAGTCACCCAAGCTTAGATTGGTTGAATTTTGCCCGGACATCAGCAGCAAAAAACCGGATTAGGCAATGGTACAAGCGATCGCATAGAGACGAAAATATTGCTCGCGGTCGGGATATGTTAGAAAAAGAAATGGGCAAAACTGGCTTTGAATCTTTGCTAAAATCTGAGCCGATGGAGCAAGTAGCGCAAAAATGCAACTACCACAGCGTAGAAGACTTGTTAGCGGCGGTGGGTTACGGAGAAGTAACTTTAAACTTGGTACTCAATCGCTGGCGAGAAGTCGTAAAATCCCAGCAGCCTGTTGATAATACAGAGATTATTACTCTACCCACAACTGTGGCGCGCAATCCCTTACCCCTCAAAAAGGTAAGCGAATCACCGATTGCGGGGGTGGAAGGGGTGTTGTATCACTTGGCTGGTTGTTGCAGTCCGATTCCGGGGGAATCAATTATTGGTGTAGTAACGCGCAGCAATCGGGGTATTTCTATTCACCGTCAAGGCTGTCAAAATGTAGAAAGTGTAGAAGGCGATCGCTTAGTTCCGGTAAGCTGGAATCCTATAGACTCAAATAAAGGTCGTCCCCAAACCTATCCCATTGACGTACAAATTAAAGCCATTGACCGGGTGGGCGTACTCAAAGATATTTTATCTCGCCTCAGCGACTACAGTATAAATGTGCGTAATGCCAACGTTAAAACCGCCAACGGACAACCTGCTATTATCGACTTAGGTTTGGAAATACGCGATCGCCATCAATTAGAACAAGTATTTGTCCAAATCAAAAAAATGGGCGATATTCTCAATATTCGTCGGGTAGGACAAATTGAAGATTAAATAGAACAATTACTATTTTTAAAATCGATAACAAATTTTTTGAGTTCTTGTAATACTTGACTTTTATTATATAAATACCCTGGCTGGCAACCATCAAAAAGCTGGTAATGTTTACTGCGTATATCGTACTTGACTGCGTTTTGGGTTTGGTTTGTAAAGTCAAAATCAAAAGCTATAGCAGCAACTTCCGCAAAACTGGTAGGCTCAGTAGCAAAATTAGCTAAGTTTAATTTGTTATTGATTGCTACTTGAATATCTTGCCACAAATGCTCTAAGTTATAAAACTGAAATACGCTATCTTTAAAAGATTGCAGGTTTTGTAGAAATAAATTGATTCAAAAGCAATTTTTAGGGAATAAGATTGAATGGGACTGTAGTTATAAATAGAGTAAAAGTTAGATCTTATAAAAAGTTTTTGATAAATTCAGTTAATATATTCAGTGCAGATTTGAGTAGTGTATTTGAAACTAGAGTGTAAGTCGATGGATGAAGATCGGGAGTATTTGCAACAAGTTAAAGAAAAGTACCATCTATTCTATTACAAAATCTTTTAATTGCAGACTGTGCGGTACTTGTAAGAAAAACAGAAAGCTCCCCTTTACCAGAGTTATTTGTCTACATTGTTTCTAGCCAACCTCCTTCACTAAATCAACTTCAATCTTACTTGCGCGGTGTTATTCCCGATCGCTTATTGCCCAAGAATTACGTGCTGGTATCCCAATTGCCGCGCAATTCAAGCGGAAAAGTGGACGAACAAGCTCTAGCCAATGTTCCCCAGAGAACTTATCTCAATGCGATCGCAATTTGGGCAGCAATTGACCGTAGCGGATATGTTTAATACTAAGTTGCGGTCAGAGGTAGTATTTGAAGATGAGGGAAGAAAGTCATTGAACGCAGGCGCTCACTATTAGAAGAAAGTTCAAGTAAGCCTTGGCAAAGTACATCTTCTACCTGTTCAAGGGAT
>NZ_JBYCCV010000070.1:0-20225 GCF_057473825.1 Aliterella sp. E5.1 | reverse complement strand
ACGTCTGTTGGCAAACAGGACAGAGATAGCGTTGATGTCCGTTGGGCATCTTGCCGTGTTTATGGGCTTTAGAATGATCACACAAAGGGCATTGCATGGACGAGTTGCAGATGAGAGATCCCCTCTACTCTACCAATCCCACGTTTATTTGACGCACTACCCTTAATTAGAAGCAGAAGTCCGAGCGGTGCGGAAACAAGCTCAAGCCCAACGTCAGAGACTTGCTCAGAAATATGGACATGAGTTTTTAGTATTGCTCGACAGCGATCATAACTCGAAAGTGGTTGTAACCGATATTGTGCAAAAGCTTGTATTTCAGGATGAGGAAGGGAATGTCGTTTCTGAGACTGATGGTTCATTGGTGGGCAAGATTATTGAGGTGCGGTTTAATTCACTAAACTAAATGAAATTACAGCATCTTGAAATTATTTATGTAAAATAGTTACCCGTCTTAAATGTCCTAGTTTATTGTGAGTCCAAGTTGTTGATTAATTCTTCAATCGCTAAATTCTTTGTCTCTCTAGGTAGATAATCAAAGACTTTTTTTAAAAGTTCTGGAGACGCATTTTGGGCGAACCAGTCATCACTAGGATTTTCTTGAATATAAAAAAAATACTTCGATCGTTCTTCTATAGCGTCTTTATCTGGTTTATCTAATTGTCCAATCCTATTTAGCCAATTGGCTGATGAGTCTTTGAAGCAATTAGCATCAACAGTACATATTTGATGAACTAAAGCGTGTGAGTTTTTATTAAGACAATTTCTTTTTGTAGAATTAACTGGATATGTAGTTGGTAAACCGTTAAATGTTCCTTGTGAAGTCAGGGGAATAACAGAAAACGTTGCTATATATCCAGTTTCATTTTGAAATTGATCGCTTGTCCAAATGATATAAGGATGTACTCCTCTCAAAACCCTGCTTGAATTAATATTCTCACTGCAATTTTGAGTTTGACATTCTACTTCACCTGGTGCATCTAATTGATAAATATGGACATGACCTAGTTTGCAACGAAGAGATACTTTATATGGATTTATAGAATAAATCCAACCTTGTCTAGGTCTTTTTCCAACCACTTTACAATCCTAATTCACCAACTAATTTTTCTCTTTCTGCCTGTAAGTTAAGTTTAAATTTTGCTTCTGGCTGATGAGTATTTTTTACTTCCAGCATTGGAGCCGTACTATATACATAATCTAATAACTGATTCAGTTTATCTGCACCAGCCCACTCTCTCCGAATATTATCTAGCACGAATCTAAGACTTAGAGGTATTTGTAAATCATCCGCCTGAACAGCTTCATCGACAGGTTTAATGTATGTTACATTTTCCTGCGATTCTTGAATAATCTCCTTCCCGTTCATTTGATTTAAAGCAATATCTATACCCTCATTCCAAGGTCCGAATTGATAATAACACCAATCTAAATCAGTCAGTTGCTTTTCCGTCCACTTAACAGAGTAAAGATCAGCTAGATACAAAAACTTAATTAGCTGTGTTTTTGTAATATACCCTTTTGTTGCGTAGACAAAATATTTTATAAGCTTATCCAACATAACTCTTCTCTCTGCTAGTAGTAAAGTAGTGTAAGTTAATCAACAATAAATATAGATATTCACGAACATTTTTATTCAAAACTTTTTATAGAGGTCTTCTAAGTTTAGATAGCTTAACAATAGTTTTTCTTCAACCCTTGACAATTTGTTGACTTACTCGCCAGAATCACGCAAGTTTGCCGTACAATTGTACTACAGTAGTAACGTAGAATTGATATCACTGACACAATTTTCGATCAAAATTTTATATATTGTTCCCATCTCATAGACTTGTCGTATTTGGCTGAATAACCTTTTGCCACTTTGTCATCTTCTTAAATGGCAAGAACCTGTAACATCAATCATCCACTACCCACAACGCTGAAATTTTAAACCTTGCCGCACTGTTTAGACACTCTGAGAGCAAGCTTAATTTCTGGCGATTGCACCCTTACGTTCAACTGCAATTCAATTATGTGCCAAGGTGACTAGGTTTTATCACAAAAAGTGAAGAAGATTGTAATTTAAGGTGAGACTTTTGCGTGTTAAAGGCTTAAGCAAAAGCGTGTGCCATTCGACTATGATCCAAACCAGACTAACGATGCCTTAGAGTATTTTCAGCAGGCTCTGGCTACGCGCGAAAAATAGAATAGGAATTGGCTTGTTTATTCATGCCGTCAAAACTGGACAAAAGCTCTGCCTACCAAACCAGGCTGTGGCTGGAAGGAATGGGCTGATGAAGCAATCAAGCGGCGACTGATGCAGTATTCGCACTCCCAAGACGGCTATATCATGGTGCATTTCGCATTGGGCACTCAAGGATTGTGGAGTCAGTTACGGTCATTGTCGTGGTCAGAGGTTGAGCGCATTGCTAGTAGAGGAGAGGTAAATAGGATGAGCGATCGCATCCAAATCATCGAACAGCCCATCGCCCAGTTAGAGGCGGAACTAAAAGCAATGCGACGACAAACCCAAGTCCAACGGCAGAGAATCGCTTACAAATTTGGGCAGGAATTTCTTGCACTGATTGATGGCAGTCCTAATGCTAGGGTGACTGTCACTGACATAGTACAGAAGCTCGTGTTCCAGGATGAAGAGGGCAATACTATTTCTGAAACCGATAGTTCTTTGGTGGGTAAGATTATTGAGGTGAGGTTTAAGTCACTGGTTTAGAAGTGTAAGTAATGCGATCGCCTTCTATGATGGCAGAAAATACCTCAAACAGCGTTCTCTATAATTTAATTAGCACGACCACCAACGAACCGTCTCAACTATAATTTATCTGTTGCAAACTTCTTGTTCACAACAATATTTAGTTGCGAACGATATGTAGAGTATCCCCACTCAAATAATATTTAGTAAGTGCAGAAGCAAGCGAGCGCCTACTAATTGTAGCTATAGCATACAGTCTTACTGTAGTGGTTCCAAGCTGCTTGGTATAACGAGTAAACGAAGCAGTCATCATCACCGAGCCATCGGTGTTCAACAAATTGGAAGCTGAAACATTCGTAGAAATTGTTAGCTTTAGGCGCAAGGGAACAATAATCAAGACTTAACCTAGATGCAAAGCAGCATTAAGGTTACTCTGCTAGACTCTCTCGTGATTCATCAGGGAGAGTGGTATGCAAAGGTTTGACTTTGAGGGCTTATTATCAAGTCGAGTAAAACGGCGGCAAGTATTAATCGGGACGGGTGCTTTAACAGGATTAGCGATCGCCAATCAATGGTCTAATAAAGTTATTGCTCAACCCCGATTCTCAGCTTATCCCTTTAGTTTGGGTGTTGCTTCTGGCGAACCACTACCAAATAGTGTAATATTGTGGACGCGGTTAGCCCCAGATCCGCTTAACGGTGGCGGGATGCCAGTGCAAAATGTGCCAGTGCAATGGCAAGTTTCTGATGACGAGGACATGAGACGGATTATCCGCAGTGGCACAGAAATTGCCACCCCACAATTAGGTCATTCTGTCCATATAGAAGTAGAAGGGTTAAGACCTGCTCAGTGGTATTGGTATCAGTTTAGAGTAGGCAGTGAAGTAAGTCCGATTGGACGTACTCGTACTGCTCCGGGTTTTGGCTATCGCATAGATCGGTTTCGCTTTGCCTTTGCTTCTTGCCAGAACTGGCAAAGCGGCTACTACACAGCATATAAGTACATGGCTCAAGAAGACCTTGATCTAGTGGTTCATTTGGGAGATTACATCTACGAGGGCGCTCCCAGTCCAAGCGCTATCAGGCAGCATGATGGCAACGGAGAACCAATAACGGTAGAGGGATACCGCAACCGCTATGCCTTGTATAAATCCGACCCAAATCTCCAAGCGGCACACGCTGCCTTTCCTTGGATAACAACTTGGGACGATCACGAAGTTGACAATAATTACGCCAGCGATGTGCCTCAAGATCCAGCCTTACAATCGCGCGAGGCATTCTTAGCGCGTCGGGCTGCGGCTTATCAGGTGTACTACGAACACTTGCCACTGCGACGGTTCTCTTTGCCTACAGGAGCCGATATGCAGTTGTATCGACGTTTGACCTTTGGCGACCTAGCCGAGTTCAATGTGCTAGATACTCGTCAATACCGCAGCGATCAAGCTTGTGGCGACAGAACTAGGATTAATTGTACTGAAGCTCTGGAGTCATCGCGGACGATAACAGGTCAAAAGCAAGAGCAATGGTTGTTTCAAGGGTTAGCTAAGTCTCAAGCTCGTTGGAATATTCTTGCTCAACAAGTATTCATGGCACAGAGGGATTTTGAGCCAGGAGCAGAAGTTCGCCTAAGCATGGATGCTTGGGATGGTTATGTAGGGTCACGCGATCGCCTTTTCCAATTTTTGCAGCAAAGTCAGCCTGCAAACCCCATAGTGCTAACGGGCGATGTTCATACTAATTGGGTAGCTGACCTCAAAGCTGATTTCAACAATCCTAGTTCAAAAACTATTGGTACGGAGTTTGTTGGTACTTCAATTAGTTCGGGTGGTGATGGCTCAGATACTAACGCAAACACTGAAGCAATACTAGCAGAAAACCCCCATATCAAGTTCTTCAATAACCAGCGCGGTTATGTGCGCTGCGAACTTACACCCCAGCGTTGGCAGAGTGACTACCGTACTGTTGCGGCGGTTACTACATTAGATGCTCCGATTACAACTAGAGCTTCTTTTGTGGTTGAGAACGGACGACCAGGCGCTCAACGTCTCTAGGCTAGTTGCGATTGCGGTATAAAGAATTCTTGACCGCATACTTGCCTTACATCTTCAAAACCTAGATGCTCAAGGTGGATATCCATTTGTCTTTACAGCTATCCACCTTAAGCATTTCTAAAATCATTCTTAGTAAGGCAAGTCAAAACTGGACGGAAGCTCTCTCTAACAAAACTAGATTGAGGCTGGAAACAATGGGCAGATGAAGTAGTCAAGCGTCGATTAATGCAATATTTGCACTCTCAGGACGGGGATATCATGGTGCATTTCGCATTGGGTGGTCAAATGTTGTGGAGTGGGTTGCGCTCCTTATCTTGGTCGGAGGTTGAGCTTATTGCTACTAGAGGGCAAACGGTATGAGCGATCGCACTCAGAAAACGCATTGCCCAGCTAGAAACTGAAGTCCGAGCGCTCAGGAAACAAGCCCAAGCCCAACGTCAAAGATTTGCTCAGAAATATGGGCGCGAGTTTCTGGCATTGATTGATAGCGATCCCAACTGCAAGGTGGTCGTGATCGACATATTTCAAAAGATTGTGTTTCAATATGAGGAGGGGAATGTTATTTCCCAAACTGATGGTTCTTTAGTAGGCAAGCTAATTAAGGTACGGTTTAAGTCGCTGCATTAAGAAAGTTGCTAAGAGTTTTCCTCATCAAGCACATCTTTGAAGCGGTTGCATAAACCAAAGTCATTTTGGACAAGAATATTCATTTTCAAAGCCTAAGTGAATGTTCTTAAATCTTTTAATAAGTTCTGCCTGTTTTGAGTTAGAGCAAGTGATTTTATAGTTATTGCCAAGAATAATTTTAGAAAGATGAGTAAGTTTTAAGAGGTCTTTCGGTAAATCAGCAAGATCGTTAAACGCTAAATTAAGCTCTTTAATGCTTGGGATTAAGAATACCACTTGAGGAATGGTTCTGTACCCATTCCTACCAAGATTTAGCTTTTCAAGTTTTTTCAGCTTGCTCAAACTTTGTGGCAGTTGTTTTCTTCCTTTTAGTTGAGCAGATTCTCCAGAAATATCTTGAGCGCCATAAAGATTTAGCTCCTTTAATTGGGTCAAGTTTCCAATGCTTTCTGGCAATTGAGGATTCATCACGCAGCCGTTCCCCTCATCCATATTCAAGATTTTAAGTTTCTTTAGGTTCCCAATCCCATCTGGAATCCGCTCAAGTTTTTCAAGGCAATGTATTTCAAGTTCTTCTAGATTAGAAAATTCCCCTATCCTACTTAGTTTTTCAGTGTTTTCGTCAGGCGTGATTCTCAACTTCTTAATGGATTTTGCGTTTTCCAATGCGAATGTCCCAGCAGCAGAGCCACTAGAGTAAGTCCCTAGGACGAAGCAAGTCAGTAGAATTTTGAGCAGAGATAAATTTTTAGAAAATGACATAACAGCTTTCTTTCGTTGCAACAGTCTAAAGTAGATATTCTCTCAAAAATGAGATCAATTAATTAATAATCACTGAAAATAGCTTTCACCACTTTAGGTGCTTTAGCAACACTTTGTTTTGAAACTGGTAGTTACTTCAAAAAAAGAAAGTACGGTCGAGAATTTCTTTAACAAACTGGTAAATCTCTGGCTCATCTGATGCTCTTGACCCAGCAACATTAAGGTTTATTATTCTAAACTTTGAGAGAAATAATTGAAATTGATTAGTAGTAAGTAGCTAGGTGAAATTAAGTATAAAATACGAGAGGTTGTTAATTAGAGGTTAGTTGATGCCTGCTCCCCTTCGGATTCGTCTCGCCCCTGAAGAAGATTTCAGCCTATCGCAGTTGCAAGTGGCAACAAAGGTGCCGCAGCGAACTAGAAAGCGCACTCATATGCTGCTGTTGAATGCGCAGGGATAGAAAGTAGGAGCAATTGCAGAAATATTTGAGTGCCATGAGCATACCGTTCAAGCAACAATTCGACGTTGGCAACAGCAGGGACTTGGTGGTTTATGGGAAGCTTCAAGTCGAGGCACAAAACGTAAATGGCAAGAAGCGGATATGCAGTACTTAGAGCAATATTTAGAGCAACAGGAGCGGATCTATAACAGCAAGCAATTAGCAACTGTTCTAGAACAGGAGCGTCAAGTTAACTTGAGTGCTGACCGGATTCGATGTATCCTGCAAAATGAGGATGAATACGATTTAGCCACTGCCATCATCAAGGGTATGGAAGCACGTAGTGTTCAAGGTAACTACACCCTGGAGCGTTTTAAGTTTAATTCCGCCTGACTACTTATTGCCAGGTTAATAATAGCTAAATATTACTTAATAAAAAGTTCAGCATAAACACGGAAGGAGTTTCGTAAAAAAACTCATATAGTTGTACTTAAGAGGATAAAAACAACTAAGTTTTAAGTTGTGAAAATAACATTAGTTAAAGTGAATAAAAAGATTAATATTCTACTGCTTTATAGCAAAAAAGTAGTTTATTTAAATCTTATCAATCATTGGTAAAAACTAAGATAACTTCACTACTCGACTAAAGTTTTACTCTAATACAATCGCTTTTTTGGAGTAAGTCACAATGTCTACTAAACTAATTCGTCGTTTTCTAATTGCTTCTGGTCTAGTTCTCGGTGCAACAGCAGCTTTCTCACCTACTGCCTTTGCTCAAACTGCTGCTGCTGAGGTGCCACTTTCGGGTACAGTAACTTCAACACTTGCTATTACATCAACGGCTACAACTGAAGCTGGTGCTCTAGCCTTAGACGGTGCTGCTGCTGGTACAGAACAGATCGTTAAGGCGGCTGACTTAGCGATCGCTACTAACAACGAGCAGGGTTATATCTTAACTGTTAGCTCTGGAGCTTTAATTAAGGATGGTGGAACCGCCATTCCCTATCAAGTCACTACAGTTGCTGATGCGGCAGTTGCTCCTGCAACCGCAGGTTTCACTGTTACCTCTGGTACCGACTACACAGTTAGTACCGCAGGAGCCGGGTCAGTACCGCAGGATTTGTACATTAAATACACTCCAGCAGCACTTCAGGACGCAGGTGCTTATGCTGCAACGATTACTCTAAACGTTGCAGACAATTAATTAGATTGGTACTGGTTAAAATGTGCGGTGTTGTGTATTCAGACAATGAAGAAATTAGGCAACCTCCTTATGGTTGCCACATTTCACAACCAAGGCATTGAGACACTAGAAATACGGGACGACAGTTCTCCAAGGCAATTATTACAGTACAACGTTAAATATTTGGCTCAGTCTGCTTGCAGTAGCTTATCAGGTACGAAGGGATTAATTCGATGAAACCTTTATGCTGGCAAATTGTACCCTCTCTTTTACTTGTCCTTTTGGGGGTACAACCTGCCTTTAGCTTACCTACTATCACATCATCGGCAACAAGCATCGCCAGTAGTCTGACGTTAGATGGTGAGGGTAGCGCCAGTACCCGTATTGTCAAGGTAGCTAATCTTGAACTCTCAACTGACGACTCTGATGGACTTACCCTAACTATCAGTTCTGAAAGTTTGACTAAAAGTGGTGGTGAAACACCCATTCCTTTTCAAGTAACCACAGTTGCGGCTGGCTCTGGATCTCCATCTGCTTCAGATTTCCCGGTTTCCCCTGGTAGCAGCTACACAGTTTCTACTAGGGCCGCTGGTTCATCCTCTAAAGAACTGTACATTAAATATACTCCAGCAGCGCTTCAAGATCCAGGTGCTTACAACACCTCAATTTCTCTAGTTGTTACAGATAACTAATCCAGCTAACAGCTTCAAAGACTCTGCTCAGTTTGCTTAAAGTAACTGGGCATTTTTACTTACCATTACAGGAGATTAACATCATGAGGCTTTCATTTAATCACATTTTACTTTCTCTCTTCCTTGTCCTTTTAGGAGTCCAACCTGCCTTTGCCTTCAAGCTATTCCCCATCTCGCGGACGTTTGCCCCTACTGGTTCAGGTGCAACTCAATCTTATCAAGTTGTCAACGATAGTAATGAGCGGTTAGCGGTACA
This sequence comes from Aliterella sp. E5.1, assembly GCF_057473825.1. Taxonomy (NCBI): domain Bacteria; kingdom Bacillati; phylum Cyanobacteriota; class Cyanophyceae; order Chroococcidiopsidales; family Aliterellaceae; genus Aliterella; species Aliterella sp. E5.1. Next base: position 11,525 of record NZ_JBYCCV010000070.1, on the reverse strand, counting down.
AGTTTCTATAGTTCAGCGCCAAATGGACTTAACAGGCAAAGAGAACTATAAACCAGCCGATGATGACTTCCTCATTTATCCACCCCAAATATTACTAGAGCCTCAAAAGACTCAAACGGTGCGCGTTACCTGGTTAGGAGATCCACAGCCAACAAAAGAACTAGCTTATCGTATTATTGCCGAGCAATTGCCAATCAACCTAGAAAAGCCCCAAGCTAATCAGGCAAAACCAGTTGGTGCAGTTAAGGTTGTCCTTCGCTATCTAGGCTCACTCTATATCCGTCCAGCAAACGTACAGCCAGATGTGATATTAGAAGGGGCAGAACTTCAAAAGGGAACGAATAGTGCCAACGAGCTAGCGATTAGCTTCAATAACCGGGGAACTGCGCGCGCAGTATTGAAAAATTTGAAATTGCACTTGATTGGGCAAGGAAAAACTGTTGATCTCCAGCCGGAACAGCTGAAGGAAATAAACAACGCTGTCATTCTCGCTGGTAACAAGCGCCGTTTTGTTATGCCTTGGCCAAATAGCCTACCAGTGGGTGCAGTCACAGCAAAATTTGAGTTTGAATAAAACGTTAACACTCAAGTGAATTTTACCGTTAGATACTTGTTTCAAGTCCTTCAGAAACTGTATTTGCAATAAGTTGACAGCAAACTAACATCATCAATATCTAAAGACTGTCAAGTAACAAAGGTAGGAATATTGGAGACTGAACGCTATAAACATCTCTCTGGCAGATTGCTTTGTCGCCAACTCATTGCTTCTGGTCTGTCCGTTCGCGTTGCTACCTCCATTTGCCGTAAATTGGTTTCCTCAGGTTTTGTGATCGCTTCAGTATCAGGGTTCCCACAAGCTGCGATCGCTGACTCAACTGCAACGATTCAATTGACGGGTACAGTACCTCTAATTCTTGATATCTCCTCAAACACGGTTGTGATTGAAGTTCCTCTCAATGGCTTAGATATCAATAACACTATCATTAGTAGTCTTGCCATCCGCTCTAATTCAGGTGATGGTTACACAGTGATGGTGAAGTCAGTGAACAATGGTTTGCTGAAGCTGAATATTAATAATGTTGTTTATTCGGTTCCCTATACCTTTAGCTATAACGGTGCATCAGCGATCAGTCTAAGCACAACTGAAATGGTTGTTGAGCATCAAAATTCTAAAAGCTCAGACGTTTTAGCCTGTGCTATCAGCACGGGTTGTTACCGATACTTGAGTATCAACGTCAATGGCTCAGATGCTAGTATTACGCCAACAGGGGTCTATACTGATACGCTCATCTTCGAGATTACAGATCATTAATGCCTCTCCACGAGCAAGTTGTAAACAAACTTAGCGGCTCCAGAGAGTTACCGCAAAGCTCTGATGATTTTGTGGTTGCTCCGTTCAAATCTCGCTGAAGCCTGGTGAGGTACTGATATTTGCCTTGCCTGACTGGGTACTTTAAGCAATAGAGGAGTTGACTTATTCCATTATTATTGTCAAGAAACTTGTGTGAACTACGTTTTAGCCAACCTAACATTTTTGTTTTTGGGGAGTGTTGTATTCCCAGCGCCTGCACCAGCCTCAGTTCAGACCCAACCTCAACCGTCGAAATTCTTAGCAGAGGCGCAAGCGAAACAGCTAAATCCAGCAGTCAGATCATCTAAGTTAGCAGCCCTAGCCCCACGTAAACCTAAATACTCAGCTTCACTTCTAGCAGAACAAACTGAGCAGCCAGCTACAGCAGACAATTCAACCCCTCTACCAAAACCTGCTGATAATCAAACTGAGTTACCACCTCCAAGCACCAGCCAGCTACAGCAGTCTAGTCCAGAACAGCCACAAGCCCCAACAAACCAAAATACAGATGAGCTATTTGAAACAATTTTTGGTCAGCCACAGACTCGTGGTAATATCCCGCGAGTTATAGTTCCCTTTTTCATCAACGAGCAAGAATCAGGTCAAGTTCTGGTTTTGCTCTCCCCCGGCAACATTGCCACAGTCCGCGTTCAAGCAACACCACTCCTCACACAAACAGCAAAAATTCTTCGCTCTGATATTCAACAAAAGCTGCTTGTAGCAGTAGACAGTGAAGGTAATCTCACGCTGGAAGTGCTGCGACAAAATGGCTTAGAAGCAACCTTTGACGATCGCAAGTTAGAGCTTCAAATTCAGGTTCCTCCCGCTCAACGCAAGACTAGCATCTATAATTTGCGAGAACAAGGACTACCACCCGAAGCCGAAAATGCTCTGCCTCCTAGCACTACGAGCGGCTACATCAATTTGCGCGGTGGACAAGACTATGTGTGGTCAGGAACGCAGGCTACAGCAACCGGAAGACAACCCCTGCAACTAAATTTAGAGGGAGCCTTGAATTGGAAGGGATGGGTGCTAGAAGGTAGCAGTACATTCACTGAACAAACCGCTCCTGCGTGGGTACGTGGCGATCTGCGACTTGTACGTGATGCTCCCGACCAAGCTTTGCGCTACGTGATTGGCGATCTCTCAGTTCCGATCTCTGGCTATCAAAGTAGTCGTCCTTTGCTCGGAGTTGCAGTTGCTAGAAACTTTTCGTTGCAGCCCTATCGGGTAACCCGACCAGTCAGTCAGTTTGAGTTTTTTTTAGAAACACCATCACAAGTTGAAGTATTTATTAACGGGCTGCTAGTGCAAACACTACAGTTACCTGCGGGTCGGCAAGATATTCGCGATCTCCCTCTAAGTGGTGGCATCAACGACGTGCAACTCGTTATCACCGATGCTGTAGGTCGAGTACAGCGACTAGATTTCCCTGCTGCTGTTGCTAGGGAGTTGCTATCTACGGGTTTAAAACAGTTTGCTTATAGCTTCGGCTTCCCATCGCAAACAGAAAACGGCAGCTACAGCTACTCTTGGGATCAACCGACACTCTCTTTAGCTTATCGTCAGGGGCTAAGTAACACTCTCACAATGGGTGGCTACTTCCAAGGCGATCCAAAACAACAATTGCTAGGCTGGGAAGGAGCTTGGGCAACTCCTTACGGTAACTTGGGTTGGGATGCGGCGTTCAGCCATGCCAGCGCCGTCGGTACGGACTATGCTTTCAGATTGCGTTACGAATACCTGAAACTAGGAGGAAATAACCTTTCGCAACGGACGCTCAGACTTGCCTTAGAGCATCAGGGCGATCGCTTCACTACTCTAGATGAATTAACTGCTCGTAGTAAATTTGGTTGGGATCTTTCCGCTAACTACAGCCAAAGAATTTTTGCGGATATCAGCAGTAATTTAGGTGTTGACTACCAGTTTGGTCGCTCAGATGTACTTGATACTTACGGAATGTCCCTAGGACTTTCTAAGGCTTTTGGCAATGGTTTAGGTGTTAACTTAAATCTTAGCTATAGAAAAAACGATACAGGCAACAATGAACAAAGAGCTTTCCTCAATCTTTTTTACTTATTGCCTAGACGGAGGCAGTCTGTTACTGCTTCGACAGATATCAATTCTACAGGTAGCCTTACCAACCAAGTAACCTGGAACTACAATTCGCGTAGAACGATTGGTGGCATCAATGCTGCTGTCGGTGCGTTGCTAGACTCAAATAATTACGGCATTACAGGTCGATTGGATTACACAGGTTATCGCTTCACAACTAACCTCTCTCATAATTTCAATATCTCTGGGGGGGAGAATGAAAGTGTCGGCAATCTAACTAGACTCACGTTTGGGACAGCCCTAGTTTTTGTCGATGGTCATTTCGGGTGGTCGCGTCCTGTTAACAATAGCTTTGCTCTAATCGTTCCTAATCAAAATTTGAGAGGTCAGATTATCGGCATTAATCCAAGTGGAGGCGGCTATACTGCTCGTGCGGATAGCCTTGGTTCGGCAGTTGTTCCCGATTTGTCGTCCTACTATGTTTCCTCACTACGAATTGATGCCCCAGATTTGCCGCTAGGATACAATTTAGGCGGAGAAGTTTACAACCTTTTACCTGGTTATAGAAGTGGCACTTTAATTCGTGTCGGCACAGAAGCTACTGTTTTTGTCAGAGGCATATTGCTAGCCGCAAACGGAGAACCTATTGCCTTACAAACGGCTGAAGTAACTTCACTCTCCGATCCAAATTGGCAGTCGGTTACTTTGTTTACAAACAAAGTAGGTAAGTTTGCCTTGGAAGGTTTTAAGCCTGGTAGGTACGAACTTCGCATAAATAATAATCAACAGAATGTCATCCGCTTCGAGATTCCTCCTAAACAAACTGGGATCTACGATATTGGTACTCTTAAAATTCCTGTTCCTGTGAAATTAGACTGATTTTTGATAATAGACCTCTTGCAAAAATCAATTTAAAGATTGACTTAAACATATTCCTCTTTTATCACTCTAAGCAGAAGAAAATATGAATTGGAAGTTGATCTGATGCACAATGGAACACACAAACTGATTCATCTTACTTATGAGTCGCTCAAACCCAAACTGCAATGAAGTGATAGGAAACACTTCTAATTTTACTGGTGATATCCCAGTTTTGATACACGGGTTCCTAGATTGCCTTCGCTCTGAGGAACTAAAAGAAAAACTGCCTGCACAATTTTCTGAGAATGACATGGCATCAGTCATAGTGACGATGGTAAGAAATTTGCCTGATAGTTTGCTGCTATTTAATGAGTAGTTTCATAGCGCAGAGCTTTCTGCGAATACCACAGTTGTTGCTGCTGTCATTAGTTGGTAACTGAAACAGCATTTTTACTGCAATATGAGCTAGCTCAAAGACTTAATTGAGAATACATGGCAAATTGGAAGTGTACAAACTAAGAGGGTCTTTTGATATGACCAACGCTACCCTCAACTTTCAAACCGCTTCAGGACACCAAGTTCTAGCAGCAGCAGGCAAAAAATATCTGCGTCCTGGTGGAAGATCAGCTACAGAGCAATTATTTGGGTGAGTTAATTTTCAGCCTGGCGAGACAGTTTTAGAATTAGCATCGAGTTTTGGGTACAGTGCGATCGCACTTGCTAAAGGCTATGGTGTTAAAGTCGTCGGTGTAGAGAAAGATTCTGATAGTGTAGCTCGTGCGCGTGGCAATATTAGTGCTGCTGGTTTAGAACATCAAATCGAAATTATCGAAGGCGATATTTTCCACTTAGAAGCAATACCAGGAAAGTTTGATTACGTTTTAGCCGAAGCAATTCTCACGATGCAATCCCCACCGGGAAAAGCAAAGATTTTAGCTGGCATTCACAATAAACTCAAACTCGGAGGTAAATTTCTCTCTCACGAATTGTTAGCCAGTGACAAAGAAGAGCAAATTCGGACTGAACTAGCGCAAGTAATCCGAGTAAATTCTACACCCCTGTCAGAAGCTAACTGGATTCTTGCTTGTGAAACAGCAGGATTACAAGTGCAAAAGCATAAAACTGGAGCAATGGCTTTACTAAATTTGAGACGAATGTTTCAGGATGAAGGCATTATAAATACAGTTCGGATTTTGAGGAAAGTTTTGACCCACGAACCTATCCGCAAAAGGCTTTTAGAAATGCGCTTTGTTTTCCAGAAATATCGTAATGAATTAGGTTACATCATTCTGTGTGCCGTTGCCTAGTAGGTCATTAATTCAAAGTTTAAAATTGCTATGATTTCTAAAAACCTAACCAATTCATCTTTCGTTACCCAACTGCGAGAACAAATTGAATATCGCGATCCTGGAACTTTCAATAAAGTATTGCTGAAAGATCAAGCTTGTCAATACACGCTCGTTTGTCTTGCAGCTAAAACGGAGATTTCTGAGCATAAGTCTACTCGCAATGCCACTGTTAATGTTATTGAAGGGCAGGGCTTACTGACCTTATCGGGACACGATATTATCCTAGAACCAGGTATTTTTGTGTTTATACCTGCCAATGCTCCCCATGCATTAAAAGCTGAAGTAAATTTAGCTTTTTTGTTAACGCTTTCTGAAAAAGTAGATAGTAATTAGGTTTTTTTGAGTGATGGAATCAACACTTAGATTTATCACAGTTCTAGTTGAAAGCATCACTCTTTAAATCGCTAACTGCGAGGCTTGATTTACCTCAGAAGGCATGAGCCTCTAGTACACAATTTCAGCGTAAAGTTCACTTGTTTGGAAAAGGATATGCAGACACCAACAACGTTATACGAGAAACTTGGCGGACAGCAGGCTGTTAAGCAAGTAGTGGATAGTTTTTACAACGATGTTTTAGCAGACGACATTGTTAATGACTTTTTTGCTCACACAGATATGGAAAAGCAGCGCCGTCACCAGACTGCTTTCATATCCTATGCTCTTGGTGGCTCAGGTCAATACACAGGTCGTTCAATGGAAAAAGCACACGCAGGTTTAAATCTCCAGCCGGAACACTTTGATGCTATCGTGAAGCACCTGAGTGATGCACTAGCTGAACATAGTGTGCCGCCAGAAGATATAGATGCAGTGCTTGAACGGGTCGCGACTCTGAAAGAAGCTATTTTGTACAAGTAAGTAGGATTTACACATTGACAGGAAGATGATTTAGCTCGCTGCTCTATGCTTACCGCTAATTGTGGATGCTCGTGAAACAGGGCAATCCACGACCGCAGCATAATAAGCTATTCTCAAGCAGGAAGATTTGACGATGACTCAAACCGTCAATACAACTAGCAACACTACCAACCCTAATATCCAGGCATGGTATCACCCAACATTTTCCCCGGAACATGGAGTTTATGTAGTGTTGTTGGTTTTTTTCCTGCTCGGTGCAGCCGCCGCCCAAAATTGGACATTGGCAACAACACTGGCTTTAATGTGTACTTTTTGTGGTTTTCAAGCTGAACATCCTTTGGTACTGCAAATTAAGCAACGCCGCAGTTCGAAGCCGCACCTTTAGCTTACGCTGTAACAACTGGCACAATTTCCCTAAGTGTAATCGGATTGTGGGCGCTCAATACTCTCTACTTTTCCAGCACCATTTTCACAGTCAAGCTGCGGAAACCAAAAACCAGTTCTTTAATTCCAGCAGTGATTTATCATGCGATCGCTACTTCAATTATTTTCGCCCTCTACTGGCTTAATTTGTTATCTCTAGTCACAGCTTTAGCCTTTGGAGTAGCGCTACTTAAATTTGGCATCATTGCCCTAAATCAAGAATGGTATCGTAACGTCAAAATTCAATTTGTGGCGATGCTCGAAACTGGAACTACCTTTGCTTTTCTCACAATTATTGCCCTCGCAATTCTGCCAGCACAGTTAACAATTTAGCCACACCATTATTGATTGTAAATAACTGCTATGTCGTTAAATAGAAGAATATTTATTTAAGTGAAGAAAAAACTATAATATCAAGGGGAACTCATGAGAAACGTATGATTCTTGATCGGTTAGAACTTCTCTATAACAGCATGACTTCTCAAGGAATTACGAGATGCCGTTTTAGCTATCGACTAAGACATCTTAAATTTTCAATTATATTTCTAGCTGACTACGATCCTATGGAGCTTTTATTTGGATGTCATGCAGAAAACATTTTTTTTACTTCAAGAGTATGGAAGAAAAACTTTGCTTTGAACACATATTTGGGCGATGCTTACTTGCCATTAGTCAGAGCGTTAGGGCTAAGACCAGATCCATCTAACCCGTACAGTCCAAAGGCATTTTTTGAAGAGTTTAATAGACATATTCCAGGCACAACTACTCCAAGAGCTATTCCTACGCAAAGGGAAATTGCTGAAAACAGCAAGGACATTGAAGAATCCGAAAAAATATATTTTTTTGGTTGGATAATGCATGATGGTAAAACTAGCAAACCTAGAGTAGAAAATTTAGAAAAGACTAAACGCATATGTGGAATTCAAGTTTACGAAGTATGTAAACTTAATTTGATTAGTAGTCGCTGGACAGAGGATGCTGAAAAAGCTATCACGTTTTACCCTCCAACGATTAAATCTTAAAAAATAAAGTTAATAGACTTAAAGTTAATTTATAAAATCGATATCAAGATGATGAGACTTAACCTACAACAGTGATCGCCTAGATTCAAAAGCGAATATTGATAAGTAAGATGCCTTGCATATACTGAGGCGATAATCGCCCTTTCTCCACTCTGCACCAATAAAAGCGATCGCTCTTAAAGTCAGATTATGATTAAGATAATCAAGCTTACTAAGCAGGATGACAGCATGACGATTGCCGCATCCAAACCAATTACTTTAGAGGAATTCCTGAAACTTCCCGAAACTGAGCCAGCAAGCGAATACATTGACGGGGAGATTATTCAGAAGCCGATGCCAAAGGTTAGACACAGCCGCTTGCAGGGCAAACTTTGTGCTGTGATTAATCAAGTTACAGAGGAACAGCAGATTGCATACGCTTTTCCTGAGCTAGGCTGTACCTTCGGAGGACGCTCTATTGTTCCCGACATAGCAGTGTTTCAGTGGAACCGCATTCCCTTTACTGCTAATGGAGAAGTACCGGAGAACTTTGAATTACACCCCGATTGGACAATCGAGATTCTCTCTCCAGAACAGAAGCCGAATAAGGTAATTGGCAACATTCTTCACTGTCTACGTCACGGATGCCGATTAGGGTGGTTAATTGATCCTGATGATCGCAGTGTGCTGGTATTTCTACCAAATCAACAGCCAGAACTGTTACAAGGAGGCGATCGTTTGCCACTTCTAGAAGAAATTGAATTAAATTTAATAGCGAATCAAGTCTTTGGATGGCTCAAGATGGAAGCCTAGTCATCGACTCTTTAATATTGGCTCTTGTCTACACTTACTCTATCTCAAGAATTTACCTCTAGTGTGCCACTAGCGATCTCTTCTAATGCCTTACCATCAAGAATCGTAATCTTACCACCCCGACTATAGGAAATTACAGATTTAAGACTTTTAGTTAATCGGACACATTCTTCGTAAGTAATGCCGATACTCCGAGCTATTTGATAATAAGGCAGTTTGACTTTCAAACACTCACCGAGTTTAGTTGTTTCAGTCCCATATTGCGTTGCAAAATATTGAATAAATCGAGCTAATCGCACAATCGCTCGTTCAGAAATCAACCCGTGTACTTTTTCATGCAGTTGCTGAAGCCTGGAGTTGAAAACCATCAGCATCCGCAGAGCAATTTCAGGATTCTGCCGAATAGCATTAAGTAAAGCATCTCGTTCTACAGAAAGAATTTGACAATCACAAACAGCCGTCACAGTTGCAGGAGCAATACCATTTCCCAGCAGTGCAGGTGCAGCAAAAATTTCTCCGGCTGGTAGGGTGCGAAGAATCGTTTGCTTTCCTGTTGATGCTGTTTTAGTAATTTGGATTGAGCCGCTAAGGAGAGAATACAGCTTCGCAGGTAAGAGATCGCTCTCATGGATGATAATTTCTCCTTGACTATATAATTGCAACTGAGTGTGTGGTTGCAAAATTGTTAATTCCTCTGGTTCTACACCTCCAAAAAGGGTAATTTGTGAGATTTGTTCAATTGTTGCTTGCATAATTTTATCGAGCAGTACCAAACTTGTATCTACTATGAGAACCACTCGCAAATTAGGCTAATCTTCACCGTCTGAAGCATTATCTGGAGCTTCGGGCATAGCGCAAGTACACCCCCCCTATAACCGAAACCACTACTTGATAAATTCTATAATAAACCTAAAATTGCTTTCATAAATTTATTCGGTATCCTAGCTTTCAAAAACCGAAAGCATAACTTACTTAATACTACAGCAGTTCTCATTCCGATAAAGTACAGCTTTAGGATTTAATTACTGTGAGGTCATGCTTAAGGTGTACTGCACTCAAGTGCGAACCGCTATAACCCTGATTTGTCACTCTGGGCAAGGAAAAAGCGAACTAAAGCTTGAAAACCTCTGAACTGTATGGCTTTCAATCCTAATTTCCTAACAAATGACTTAATTTGGAGCGACTTTACTAAAATCCCTATGCCTAGCAGCTTCCATATTTTACTTTCCCGAAAGTGACAAATGAGGGATAAGTACAAATTCATGAATTATTTTAAGTTTTGTGATTTAGCTACTAAGGGGGATATTACTGCCTTAACGAGTTTAAAATAGGAACTCATTAGAGTCAGGGAATATATTAAAAGCGCGATCGCTTCTTTTTCCCAGCAGGACGGATTCAGTATTGGCGGCGTTGTGGCGACCGTCGAACTTAATCCTAGTTTATGCCCTCTCAATCCTTGCCCCTTGAAGGTTGGAGTTGAAAAGCCGTGACTTTTAGCTATAAGCAACTGGAATTAGATTGCAAAGAAGCTAGGGCGATTGCCGCCGGCACTGCGCTCCGCGCAATCGCGCGTCGAGAACGGGCGAAAATGAGGAAAGCCTTGAAGAATTTGGCGGAGAAAGAGAATATCCCCAAGTGGCAGAGTGCAATCGCTCTTTGGATTACGCAGCATCGCGGTGAAAAAGTCTCCCTATGGCAATTACAACAAGCGCTAGGTAGTCCCTCCCTAGTAGAGGTTTGGCGCTTGGCTGCTGCATTCCCCTATGCCTTATCAGTGGGAGGATACGGGTGAGTTCTACAAGGAAGCGCAGAATATTTAGATTAGTAATTGATAGAGATACACTTAGATACAGTTGCAAGGATACAGTTAACAAATGGTTTAACTTAGTTTGGCAGTCATTTACTGAAACTGGTAACTTTGAAAAAATTTGTAACCGTTACTCTACCCTAATTTTACCGATTGATTACTATGATACAGTTCAGGATGGATTGAGATCCCAAACCATTTTAAATTCTACAGGCAGACACCGAACAAGGTGCGAACGCAATCCACCATGTCCTCGCCCTTTTGCCTTACCCATAAAAAAAACGGACAAGAATTAAGAATGGTAAATTTTGGCGGCGGTTGTGGGGCAGGTATAGAGATCGCGGTCATTATTTAAGCCATGACTGAAGATTAGCTGTATCTCTTGTTGAGTGAGAACTTTGGCTCGACCATGCCGATTTATTTTTATTGTCCCAACTGTAGATCCTGTATCACAGCCTACACCTGATCTAAGTCCCAGCGATAGCCGTTTCTACGTCTAAAGATATAAGTTTGTTTAATGAGTGAGATATTAATGAGATATTAAATTGAAAGATCAATTTAGATAGAAACTTATGGCAACCGAGCAAGAGCTTCAATCTCTTTTTAATACCTTAGATGGCGATCGAGACGGCAAAGTCTCCATTAATGAGCTTTTTTTAAGTCCTGGCTTAAGTGCAATCATCTCATCAGAAACAGGTATCAGTAGCCCCCAGGAGTTACTATCACGGTATGCTTCAGACGAAGACGGTAGTATTACCTTTGAAGAGTTAAAGGAAGCAGTTGAGAAAGCAAATAATTTAACCTAGCAGTCAAAAAAACCAATACCCAATACCCAAAATCCCTCTCTAGCCCATGCTTTGAGGGATTTAAAATTTCTAGGTCATAAGCTAATAAGCACTTAAGCTGCAATATGATGGTTATTCCCTTTATTTTTGATCTTGCGATGCCATTCAATTACTAACTCGCCTTGATTTAACAGCCTATCCAGTAGTAGCTTCAATTCATCTACT
>NZ_JBYCCV010000069.1:0-20864 GCF_057473825.1 Aliterella sp. E5.1 | reverse complement strand
TTAGTAGGCGATCAGGGCGCTTGTCGCACAGAGGATTCGTCGGACTTTACGTCGTCAGCACACTACGCCAGTTATCCCCAAGCGCAAAAATGCTAAACACAAACCCCGCTTCAATCGTGGACTTGATCGCGAGCGCAACCGCATTGAACGCCTAATCAATCGGCTAAAGCAGTTTCGTCGGGTAGCTACTCGTTATGAAAAACGAGCCGAAAACTACCTAGCAATGCTGATGATTGCGGCGATTCTTATCTGGTTAAAATAGCTCATTACGCTACATCCAGACTTTGCAGATACGCCCTAAAGAATATGATGAATGGTTTTATCGAATTGGGCGTTACGATCGCGGATCGGAAATAAACCAGCGTTGGTTTGATGAAGTCGCTGCGCTCAAAAATGTTGTCCAGCAAGGGGGAACTGTTGATTCGATATTAGATTTAGCTTGCGGTACGGGAATTTGGACGCAAGAACTTTTGAAGTTTGGTAAGCACATTACAGCGATAGATGCTTCCCAAGAAATGATTGAAATTAATCGCCAAAAAGTAAATAATGCTCCTAACGTAGAATATCAGCAGCTAGATTTATTTTCATGGCAACCAGATAAACAATACGATCTAGTTTTCTTTTCTTTTTGGTTATCCCACGTTCCTCCCGCAGAAGTTGATGAGTTTTTGAGCAAAGTTTACAACTCAGTTTTACCAGGTGGGAAAGTTTTGATTATTGACTCTTATTTTGAAATAACATCTTCAGCTAAAGATCATCCGCTTCAAGACAAAAATGAAATTTACCAAAAGCGCAAGCTAAATGACGAGCGAGAGTTTCAGATATTTAAAATTTACTATCAGCCTGATGTCTTGCTCAACAAACTAACTAAAGCTGGTTTCCAAGCAGAGGTAGGACTTACAGATACATATTTTATCTACGGTCAAGGCGTAAAATTTTAATAGTTTGGAGACAGTTCAAATGCGATAGCAAAAACTACAGACTTCCGCTCTAGTTCGATTTATAACGAATGTTTGATACAAGGGGTAATTTATGATTCAAACTACATACCTAATTCTCTGCATCGCGGGAACCATTTTACCTTATTCCCAATTTATACCTTTTTTGGCAAAGCATGGATTAGACTTACAGCTTTTCTTTGAGCAACTATTTGTTAACCGCATCTCTAGCTTTTTTGGCATGGATTTAATTGTTTCATCCCTAGTCTTCTGGTTTTTTGTATTGTGGGAAGGTTCGCGGCTAGGGGTGAAAAATCTATGGGTTTATATAGTTAGTAATTTGCTTGTTGGGGTTTCCCTTGGATTGCCATTATTTTTGCTAATAAGACAGCGCAAACTAGAAACAAGCGATCGCGCATCTGTAAATCTTTAACTAAAACCAGAAAGTCATGCTATACAAAACATCTTTTGTTTGGTTTCGCTTTTTTCGCCGCAAAACTTACTCTTGGATGATTTTAGCGATCGCAGCTTGTAAAGTCGTTTACCTATGTGGAACTACACAAGATAAAGAAAAAGTTCGCTTAATAATAGCGCTTGCCAAAATTGATTTTGTTAAATTTTACGCTTTTATGAACGATTTACTGTGGTGAAAAAAATGAGTAGAGAAGTTGTTCGTTTAGAGATATCCCAGATTGACGCAGCCAGCAAAACCCTTGCTTATGCCTTTAATAACGACCCAATTTTTCGTTATTTTGCCTCCGAACAAGAACAAGTAAGAATCAATGCAATTGAGTTATTTGCTAAAACTGCATTACGCTACAGCCAGCCATACAACCATGTTTATACAACTACAAATGAGTTAAAAGGTGTCGCAGTCTGGATACCTCCAAGGGAATACCCACTAAACGATTTTCGCTTATTGCAATTAGGTTTATATACTTTACCTTTTAAACTGCGTTTGAGCAGACTAGGGCAATTTATATCGCTATTTTTGACGATTGAAAAACATCATAAGCAAGATTTACCTCAGCCTCATTGGTATTTATTTATGCTAGGTGTTTCTCCCACCTATCAAAGCCAAGGGATAGGAAGTTTATTGCTGCAACCAATTCTAAACCAGGCAGATAAAGAAGGATTGCCCTGCTATTTAGAAACTTCTACTGAAGGAGGCGTTCGTTTTTACAAAAGACTTGGTTTTGAAGTAGTGCGGACGGGCGCTTTACCAGAAGCTGACCTTAAATTTTGGACGATGAAGCGATCGCCGAATAATAAAAATAATTATGTTTAATTAATTTAACGCCTGGTGCGGATATTGAACAAGTACGAAGTCAATTAATCGCAGGTTTACCCAATGATGTCAAAGTGCTAACTACCGAAGAATTTGCTCAAGTTGAGAAAGACTACTGGGCAAGCGGTACAGGAATTGGGTTTATATTTGGTTTGGGTGTAGGAGTGGGGTTTATTGTTGGCACTGTAATTGTCTATCAAATTTTGTATGCCGATGTTTCCGACCATTTGCCAGAATACGCCACGCTTAAGGCAATGGGCTATACAGATCTGTTTTGCTGGGAGTTTTGACGCAAGAGGCTTTATTACTTGCTATTTTAGGTTTTCTTCCTGGCTTTGTACTATCTTTTGGACTGTACCAAGTCACTTATGCAGCAACACTTTTACCAATTTCTATGACGGTAGATCGAGCGGTAACAGTATTAGTGCTAACAATTATTATGTGCAGTGTTTCTGGTGCGATCTCTATGCGAAAATTGCGTTCGGCTGATCCGGCGGATGTTTTTTAGTTAGTCATTGCCAAAATCTTTTTAGCGACTATTTCATCTACAGGCATTACAGACAATCGATTACCGCGTCTTGTTACCCAAAGTTCATCGCTACTAAATTCTTGCTTTAGTGTTTCTAAAGGTATCAAAGTAGGGAAAGCCTCAATAAATTCTATAACTACTGTTTGCCAACGCGGCGCTTCGGGAGTGGATTTAGAATCGTAGTATTTGCTTTCTGGGTCAAACTGCGTAGGATCGACAACTTGGGGTGTGGCTATGCTGATTAAGCCGACAATGCCGGGAATTTTAGTATTAGAGTGGTAAAAAAATGCTTTATCTCCTTGCTGCATTTGCCGCAGAAAGTTACGCGCTTGATAATTGCGTACTCCATCCCAAACAGTCTGACGGTCTTTTTTTAAGTGTAGAATGCTGTAGGTTTCTGGTTCAGACTTGATCAACCAATAATTCATCGATATTTAAAATAGTGAAAGTCTAACCTAGCTTATACCAGCGCTGTAACATAGCTTTTTCCATCCTAAAATTCATGTCTGAAACTATTACTTCTCAATACGCACCTGTAAAAAACTTTCAAGTGGACGACTTGACAGTACGACTTTGCGATCGCATAACTACTTTAACGGACGATGCGGCAAACATCGCCCACAAGTATCTATCCACTCTGTTAACAAAACAAAGTCAGGCGACGGTGATTTTGGCGACAGGTAACTCTCAATTGAAGTTTTTGGAGGCGCTAATTGCCTTGGGTGGTGTAGATTGGACGCGGATTGTCCTTTTTCATCTTGATGAATATTTGGGAATTAGCCCCCAACATCCAGCTAGTTTTCGCTACTATTTGCACAAAAACGTAGAAAAACGAGTAAATTGCGCTGCCTTTCATTACATAATCGGAGATACAGCGCAACCTTTGGCAGAATGCGATCGCTATACTCAATTATTGCAAGCGCAACCCATAGATCTATGTTTCCTTGGAGTTGGCGAAAACGGTCACTTGGCTTTTAATGAGCCATCAGTCGCATCCTTTGACGAAAATGGGCAGATAAAATTAGTAAAACTAGAAGCTGCTACTCGCCAGCAGCAGGTGGGCGAAGGACATTTTGCCACCGTTGAAGACGTACCGCAATATGCTTTTACGCTCACAATTCCCCAAATTTGTAGTAGTAAAAAAATTCTTTGTCTTGCACCAGAAAAGCGGAAAGCTAAGGCAGTACAAAATATGTTGCGACTTCCTATTTCTACAACTTGCCCTGCTTCCATTTTACGCCAGCAATCTCAAGCAACATTGTTTTTGGATACAGATTCAGCAAGTTTACTTAGCGACCTCTAGCAGTTCATTTTCCTACTTTTTAAGGTATAGAGACAATGTTTTATACCTTGCTAGATCTAACTTCCAAAGTTGGGTTTGGGTTTCTATCTTTGAATTCTATGCAAACTTTAGAGAAAACTACAGAATCATTACCAAACTACGAACCATCAGCTATCTAAGAATCTTCTTCCCAAGTCTGCAATTGCAAATATACCAAAATAAGTGCGATCGCAAGTAATACTGTAGCTGCCGCCGCCGCATAACCAAAGTCAAATTGTCCAAAAGCTTCTTGGTAAATGTAATAGACTAGCAAATTAGTAGAATTTAATGGGCCACCGCCAGTTATTACATACACTTGCTCAAAACTTCGTAGTGTAAAAATTGCTGTAGTAATTGCCGCAAATACAATTGTCGGGCGCAATCCAGGTAAAGTAATATGCCGAAATTGCTGCCACGAGTTAGCGCCATCCAACTCCGCCGCCTCGTAACGACTTGGTGGAATTGCTTGCAATCCTGCCAAAAACACTACCATATTAAAACCTAGCTGTTTCCAAATACTCAATAAAATCAATACAGGCATTGCCCAAACCGTACTACCTAGCCAAGGAATCGGTGCAAGTCTAAATATATTTAATAGCGAGTTAACTGCGCCTTCGGTTTGAAATAGCCAACGAAAACCCAAGCCAGCAGCGACAAGAGATGTTATTGAAGGCAAAAAATAAGCGCTGCGCAATAGTCCTCGGAGACTGATAGAACGATTTAGTAGTACAGCTAATCCTAAAGGAATTACTAAGCTAGGAATTACTGTTGCAACGGTGAAATAAGTAGTATTGACTAAAACTTGCCAAAAATCTGGGGTAAGGAGCAAACGCCAGTAGTTTCTTAAACCAATCCATTGGATGCCAGAGGAGGTAAAACTACCAGTAGTAAAGCTGAGGTAAAACAAATAAGCAATGGGATAAAGAAGAAATACACCCAAAAATATCAATGCTGGAGTCAGAAATATCCAAGCCGCGACTTCCTCATTATCCAACCACGCCCTACTATAGAGTTTTGCCATTTATAAAATTTTTCCTGTATGACGCTGCCTTCAGTCTGCAATGAATCTAGTGCTAGTCTAGTTTCTCCAAGTATTTCCTCTATTCCAACTCAAAATACGCCTTTAAAACTAGGAGTTTTAGCTTCTGGTAGTGGAACTAACTTTGAAGCTGTAGCAGAAGCTATCAAAAATGGGCAATTAAACGCCCAAATTAAAGTATTAATCTACAACAATCCCCAAGCAAAAGTTGTAGAACGGGCAGCTTCGTGGAATATACCAGCCGTTTTACTCAATCACCGCGACTTTAGTAGTCGGGAAGAATTGGACTTGCAAATCATTGGGTGTTTGCAGCAGCACGATGTCAACTGGGTAATTATGGCTGGCTGGATGCGAGTAGTCACGCCAGTTTTAATTAATGCTTTTCCAAACCAAATTATCAATATTCATCCTAGTTTATTGCCCAGTTTTAAAGGCGTAAAAGCCGTAGAACAGGCGCTAGCTGCGGGAGTAAAGATAACTGGCTGTACGGTGCATTTAGTATGCCCGGAAGTAGATAGCGGCACTATTTTGTGCCAAGCTGCCGTACCTATATTACCCAACGATACCGCCGAAACTTTGCACGATCGCATTCAAGTTCAAGAACATCGAATATTACCACAGGCGATCGCTCTGGCGGCTAATTTAAACTTAAAATAAATGGCAGAAAGAATTGAGAATTATCCAATGGTAAAATCTGACTCCAAGCTCAACTTACCAAGTAGCGATGAACTAATCTGTTCAGACGATGCGCCAGTGGATAACGAAAATCAAAATTTTATTCCCAATTTTCTTTTATTCTTATTAGAGTTTATTTGGGCAGAGCGTCAAGATTGGTTTTTCGCTGTTGATATGGGTGTTTATCATACAACAGGCGTTAACCATCTTGTCCCTGTAGTACCGGACGGTTTTTTGAGTTTGGGAGTCAGTCGCCGCAAGCCGGGAAAAGTGTCACGCAATAGCTATGTACTGTGGGAAAAAGATTACATTCAACCCATTTTTGTTTTAGAAACTGTATCGCAAACCCCAGGTGAGGAATATAGCTCTAAAATGGCAACCTATGCCAACTTAGGAGTTTTGTACTATGTAGTTTACAACCCCCAATACTGGAAGCGCTACAAACACCAGCCTTTTGAAGTATATAAATTAATTGACGGACAATATCAGTTACAAGCTGGTGAACCTTTTTGGATGCCTGAAATTGGCTTAGGAATTGGACGCGCCAAAAGTTGGAGTGGTGGCTTAGAGCGTGAGGTTTTGTATTGGTATGACGAGAAAGGAAATAGATACTTTACTCCTGAAGAATTAGCCGAACAAGAACGTCAAAAAGCTGAACAAGAACGTCAAAGGGCAGAAAATGCCGAACAACAGTTAGAAGCTCTCCTTGCTAAGTTAAGAGCAAGCGGCATAGATACAGATACGCTTTAGTTACTGACATTCTTCAGATGAAATTTGGGTATGATAAATTCTACAAACGAGCAAGATTTAATTGTGTATATTTTGTCGCCAAAAGGACAAGCAGAACTCACAAATTATCGCACAGTAAATATTTCTTCTGATGCGGATGTTCCTTGATTTGTTAAAGATGAATTTGGAAATTTTTATAAGTCAATGTTTCAAAACTCTTACACTAAGGAAGATAAAAAAGTAGCGTTTCTTGAATATGCTTGGAATATGAATAGCTGCGATCCTTGTTCAGCAGAACCTTTAAACCCAGAAGAATTGCGAAAAGCTGGCGTTTTTTGGTTAGATTCATCGGCTAATAGCAACGTATTTCTTACTCGCTTACACGTACGTTATAGCCGCGCTAAGTTTCCTGAAGATTTGATGTTTCAAGAAACAGCCAACAACCAATTTTTTCAAGGTAGATATGTCTTGCGTCATCCTTTCCAAGATGAAGCCAAGTGTGACGCGGGGAGACAGTATCAAAGGTCTTTACCTCGGAGATTTGAACAAGAGTCACAAACTTTAGCTAGGCTGACGGGGTGGAATATTCAAGATATTCGCAAAAAAAATAGTGTTCCAGTTAGTCTTTCTACTCCTTGGTGGCGATCGCTTTGGATTTGGTGAAATATAGTTGCCATTTGGGAT
The DNA here is from genome assembly GCF_057473825.1 of Aliterella sp. E5.1. NCBI lineage: Bacteria > Bacillati > Cyanobacteriota > Cyanophyceae > Chroococcidiopsidales > Aliterellaceae > Aliterella > Aliterella sp. E5.1. The sequence continues at coordinate 13,661 of NZ_JBYCCV010000069.1, read as the reverse complement.
TTAAAATCGCTAACTTATAGCTAAAGTCATTGCTAATACTGTTGAGCTAAAAGTTGAATTTTAGATAACTATACAGAAAAAGTATTAATTGTAATGATTAATACTTTATTTCTATTTTTAAGGAAGCAAAGAAGCAATTAGAATTGCATATCTTTGGAAAGAAGCAATAAATAATCAAGTAGCTTTATTTCATCTCAGATAAACTGGTAATCATTAAGCTGAATACAAAAAGTAGAGGAAATATATGGCTGTTATAGTGCAAGAAAATTCCTCATCCTCTAAAGAGCGATCGCTAATTCTATGGTTCGATCAAGTAGGAATTGGCGATATTGCCCTGGTAGGTGGAAAAAATGCCTCTTTAGGGGAAATGATCCGGCAATTAGTCCCTGGGGGGGTAAAAGTTCCTAATGGATTTGCAACTACAGCTTATACTTTTCGGTACTTTATCAAGGAAGCTGGATTAGAAGCAAAATTAAGAAGTTTGTTTGCTACCTTGGATATTGATAATGTAAATCAATTACAGCAAGTAGGAAAACAAGCAAGATCGTTGATTATGCACACCGCCTTTCCTATAGAAGTCAGTAATGCGATCGCCGAAGCTTATTTGCAATTATGCCAAAAATATGGAACTGACACCGATGTAGCTGTACGTTCTAGCGCAACGGCGGAAGATTTGCCCGATGCTAGTTTTGCTGGACAACAAGAGACTTATCTCAACGTTCATAGTACCCCAGGAGTGCTGGCAGCTTGTCATCGTTGCTTTGCGTCTTTATTTACCGATCGCGCAATTTCCTACCGCCATCATAGAGGTTTTGATCACTTAGATGTAGCGCTTTCCGTCGGCGTACAAAAAATGGTACGTTCCGATTTGGCTTGTTCGGGGGTAATGTTTTCTATCGATACCGAAACAGGCTTTAAAAACGCTGTTCTGCTTTCTGCGGCTTATGGATTGGGTGAAAATGTTGTTCAAGGCGCAGTGAACCCTGATGAATATTATGTATTTAAGCCGACTTTGAAGCAGGGATTCCGCCCAATTTTAAAGAAAAGAATCGGCAGCAAAGAGCTAAAAATGATCTACGATGACGGTTCTAAGTTTACTAAAAATGTTCTAGTAGACCAAGCAAGCCGCGATAAATACGCCCTTGAAGATGAGGAAATTTTGCAACTAGCAAAGTGGGCGTGTTCAATTGAAGATCACTATACCCAAGTCCATCAACAGTACACGCCTATGGATATGGAATGGGCAAAAGATGGGATTACTGGGGAATTATTTATCGTCCAAGCTAGACCAGAAACCGTACAGTCACAGAAATCTCAAACTATCCTACGCAGCTATCATTTTACTGAAAAAAGTCCGCGATCGCCTATAGTCACAGGTCGCAGCGTAGGAGAAGCAATCGGTCAAGGCGTAGCTAGGATTATTGTTGACGCAAATAAAATCGATCAATTCCGCGCCGGAGAAGTGTTAGTTACCAATCGCACCGATCCTGATTGGGAACCAATTATGAAAAAAGCCAGTGCGATCGTCACTAATTCTGGTGGAAGAACCTGCCATGCGGCAATTATTGCTAGAGAAATGGGGATTCCGGCGATCGTTGGCTCTAATAATGCTACCGAGATGTTAAAGACTGGTCAAGAAGTAACTATTTCTTGCGCTGAAGGGGAAGAAGGACGAGTATACGCGGGGTTGTTACCCTTTGAAGTTAGGGAAGTACCTTTAGAAAACTTGCCCCGCACTCGCACTAAAATTTTGATGAATGTGGGAAATCCCGCCGAAGCTTTTGGTTTTTCTGCTATCCCCAACGATGGTGTAGGATTAGCACGATTAGAATTTATTATTGCTAACTACATCCAAGTGCATCCTTTGGCTTTGATTCACTACGACAAGTTAGACGATGAAACCGTTAAAGCAAAAGTCGCCCAGCTTACGCAACTGTACGAATATAAACCCCAATATTTTATCGATAAATTGGCACGGGGCGTTGCAACGATCGCGGCGGCATTTTATCCAAACCCTGTAGTAGTGCGGATGAGTGACTTTAAAACCAACGAATACGCTAATTTATTGGGTGGAAGACAATTTGAACCGAAAGAAGAAAACCCGATGCTTGGCTGGCGGGGTGCGAGTCGCTACTATGACGAACGTTATCGCGAAGCTTATGCCCTAGAATGTCACGCCTTAAAGCGGGTACGCGATGAAATGGGTTTAACAAACGTTATTCCAATGATTCCTTTTTGTCGTACCCCAGATGAAGGTAAGCGGGTACTTGAAGAAATGGCAAAGCACGGTTTAGAAAAAGGAGTTAATGGATTAGAAGTTTATGTAATGTGCGAGTTGCCAAGTAATGTAATTATGGCTGAAGAATTTAGCCAAGTATTTGATGGCTTTTCTATCGGTTCAAATGACTTAACACAACTAACTTTAGGCTTAGATCGAGATTCTGCCTTAGTCGCGCATTTATTTGACGAACGCAATGAAGGGGTAAAGCGGATGGTAAAAATAGCGATCGCATCTGCTAAGAAAAATCATCGCAAAATTGGTATTTGCGGTCAAGCACCAAGCGATTACCCAGAATTTGCTACGTTTTTAGTCAACCAAGGTATCGATTCTATTAGTCTCAATCCTGACTCGGTACTCAAGACTTTGCTGATAGTAGCGGACGCAGAAAAGGTATCTTAGTTTGAATACCTTTGAGCTAAGAAGCCTTGTACTATGATTTTATCTAACAAGCGCCCTAACTCAATTCCCTGGTTTTGGATTGGTTTAGCTAGCGTATTTTTACTCTCAATAATCCTGCGGTTTTGGGGATTAGGGCGCTTTAATACTTTTGTATTTGATGAAGTTTACTACGCCAAATTTGCCAATAACTACCTTACCAATACTAAGTTTTTCAACGCTCATCCGCCTTTAAGCCAGTATATTATTGCAATCGGCATTTGGATTGGTAGCCATCTTCCCATTGGACAAGATACCGTAAATAATCTTACGGGTTCTGTGCGTTCGACTTGGAGTTATCGCTGGCTTAATGCTTTAACTGGCTCATTTATACCTTTAGTTGTAGCTGCGATCGCCTATCAAATTAGTTCGCGGCGTAGTTACGCTCTAATTGCTGCCATCTTTGCTGCTAGTGATGGCTTGTTTTTGGTAGAGTCCCGTTACGCTCTAAATAATGTCTATCTAGTGATTTTTGGACTACTGGGGCAGTTGTTTTGCTTGTTAGGGCTAAAAACGCATGGCATTAAACGCAGTTTCTATCTAGCCCTCGCTGGCGTGTGGTTTGGTGCGTCGGCGGCAATTAAATGGAATGGTTTATGGTTTTTGCTGGGTATCTATCTAATCTGGCTGGCTGCTTGGGCAATTCGGCTAGTAAATCCGCTTAAAAATGCCTATACAAGTCGCCGTTACACTACCCCTCTGCAAAACCTCACTCAGCTTAATTTAGGACACATTCTAATTTACCTAGCAATTATCCCCGTTGCCGTCTACAGCCTCGCTTGGATTCCCCACCTGCAACAAAACCCCACTCCCAACTTTTGGGATATGCAAACAAAAATTTTGTCCTATCACGAAAGAATCGGCGATGGGGCAAAAGTGCATCCTTATTGTTCTGATTGGTACACGTGGATATTTATGTTACGTCCTGTAGCTTATTTTTATCGCACGGCGGCGAGTGTTAATGAACCTCTAGCTTTTGACACCCCAGCGCTACCTACAACTGCAGCAAAAGTAATTTATGATGTCCATGCTATAGGCAATCCGATATTGTGGTGGCTGTCTACCGCCGCTATTTTTTATATGCTGTGGCTACTGCTACGACATAGTTGGGTTACGCAAAAATTTAGCCTGTTTCGCCAAATTAGCGATCGCCAAATTACCGACAATTGGATTATTTTGTATCTAGTCCTCAATTGGCTGGCTAATTTGCTGCCTTGGGTTCCGGTAACGCGCTGTACGTTTATTTATCACTACATGGGTTCTTCGGTGTTTTCGGGGCTGGCGATCGCATTTCTTGTCAATAATTGGTTGCAAAGCTATCGCTCATCTCTGCGGGTGCTAGGTTTAACAACTATTTTTTTAATCCTTTTGGCTTTTGTTTTTTGGATGCCAGTTTATTTAGGTTTACCCTTATCTTTAGCAGAATATCGCCTGCGCTTACCTTATTTCGACTACTCGCAATTACCGTTATGGATAAAGCAATTCCTACCTAATTGGATTTAGCGGCGGATAAATATCGCCCGATAAACAGGTTCGCCGCGCAACAAAGTTGTTTGTTCTCTTTCGGTGGCTACAGGCAAAGGATTCTCTGTTAGCAAGGGTTCTGGGCTGTGCAAATCGAAATCTGGGTGGAGGGCAAAGCGATCGCGCATTTCTAATAGTAGTCCTTCAATATCTGATTGTAGAAATACCATGCCACCAGGTGCTAAATAAGTTGCTAATTCTGCTACTAATTGTGGCTGCAACATTCGCCGTTTGGCATGACGATTTTTAAACCAAGGGTCGGGAAACTGAATGGTAACGCGCTGTAACGTGCCTGGAGAAAGAGATTTTAGTAGCGGTGCTAAAGAATTGTTGACATTGCAAAATAAATAATGCAAGTTGGTTAGATTTAATTTACGAGCAAGAGAAGTCGCATCATCTACCAACACCTCGCGGATTTCTAACCCCAAATAATTCCAATTGGGTTCAAATGTTGCCATTTCTAGCAAAAACTGTCCCCTAGCGCAACCGATATCTAAATGCAGGGGTTGAGTTGGATTTGTATAGATTTGCTGCCATTTAAGCGGCAAAATTGGCGTTTTGTACTTGATTGCTAACGGATTTACGTGCTGACGGACTCGAACAGGTGACAATTAAAAAACTCCTCAATTTTTTTAAGGTTGACGACAAATACCAAATACCGAGGTGTAGCCATGTAAAAAAGTGCTGCCACCAACGGGACCAATTTCACCGCTACAGAAAAACCCACCTAAAGCCATATCGCTGAAATAACGCTGAAACAACCCGGAATCAAAATTTGGCTTGCCATACAACCCCTCACCCCGTCCCAAACAAGAAAATATCAATGCTCCTGCTTCTTTAGGCTCGACTTGACTAGATTTGTGGTATTTTTGCAACCACCATTCTAAGTCCTCTGCCGAAGTTTGGGCATCGCGGAGGTGAAATTGAATGCGTTGACCCGGACGAATACGATCGCCAATCGCGATCGCCCCAGCGTTAGGATCTACTCCTAGCAAGTTACGAATCAAGAAGTCTCCTTGCCCCAAATCTTGCTTAAACTCATCCCGCGTTACGCCAATAAATAAAGCTGTTTGAGCTAAGTGTTGATCTTCTTCATCTAAGCTTTCAATTAGCAACCGCAGTTGCGTTAGAGGCGGTTTTTCGTCTAATTCGAGAATAATATTGCGATCACTCGAACTTACTTGATAAGGCTTGCCAATTGGTCTGCATCCTTGCGCCACAATCGTTTCTAAAACAATATTGCCACTCAACGCTACTCCAATAGTTCCCTCACGGTAAAGGCGATCGTTGCAAAATAAACCTGTAAGTCCTGGTGTTGAACCGCCACTAGCTAATCCGCCGACAATTACCGAACCCGGATAAGCAAAATCTAATCCTTGTAATAAATCGTTAATCTTACTGGTAAACGGATCGGATAATAAAATAAATTGCGGCGTGCGATCGGGTTCTACACCAATCAAATCTACCCAAGTATGAGGCGGGCTATCGAGATCTGGCAACTCCTCCGGCACAAGATGAAATGCTTGCATTTCTACACCTGGCAGGTGTGCTAGGCTCAGGCTCAAAGCTGGAGAATCTTCTAATTCTTGCATTTCTCCGCCCTTAGATACGCCAACAATTCCCCCACCACCGCAGCCAATCAATACCTTAATATCTGTCAGTTTTTCTTGCAGTAAGGGCAGCAAACGAGGATAATCGCTAGTAAAAGCCGCCGAAATAAATACTATGGCTAAATCGGCGGGTGCTTGCAATAAAGCTGTAGCACGCTCTACTACCTCCGCCACCGCAGATTCTAAAGAAGAATGAGTTGAGAGGGCGTTTGCCCACTGCATTTTTTTCATGAGTTATACCCTATGGTGCTATCACCAACATACCTAAATACGATCGGAAGTGCGGTTTCTAAAACACTATCAATTATTAGCTAAACTTCTATCCTCGATTGATTATTTAAATCAATCTAAAAACTACAGTATAGTTGCCTGTACTGCTAGAAATTAGTAACATCGAGTTTGATGGCGGAAAACCCTCATTGGTGCGTGTTAGCCTTTAGAAGTAAGCAAACAACATCTTAGACGCTATAAGCTCTAAGAGGCTTTCAACTTCAAAGGTTTCTTATACTAGAGACAGGAATACATTTGCAAAAAAATTTATGAGCAACATCAATCAAAAAATCGAAGAAGAAAGAGACCAAGCCCGCACCGTTTGCGATACACAAGGCGCTACATCAGGAGAATGCGCCGCAGCTTGGGACGTGGTAGAAGAATTGCAAGCAGAAGCAGCGCACAAGCGCCAAGTTAAACCCAAAAATTCTTTAGAGCAATATTGCGAAGATAACCCCGGCGCTGATGAATGTCGTCTTTACGAAGAATAACTGTAAAAAGTAGCAGAGCCTACTTAATTTTTTAGCAACGTAGGACACTAAGCTAATGAGTGTACTTCGTTGCTTTTTTGTGGGATCACACTTCCGCTAATCACTGAAGCTGCTTCAGGGCAAAAATCACGCTTAATTTTATTTAATTTATGCTTGCTGACAATTGGCTCCGCTCTCTAATCTGGACAGACTATCGTTTAGCCGTTATCTTTATAGTGGTTTTGCCGTTAATATTACTACTTTGGGCATTGGCGCAAAAAGCTGAAGCAATCCAACGCTTATTAACTATTTACTGGCGCGTGTCTAGTTTGCTGACAATTTCAGTTTATCTGCTGATTGCTGCTTTTCCTGTAGGTTTTATTTCAGGAGTGATGGCGCGAATTTTAATTCCGATAGCGCTGTGGTTTTGGGTCGATCTCAATGAAGAAATTGCCGATCGCTCTCCAGGGGCGCTAACAATAAGTTTTAATGCTTGGCGCTGGGCAGTATCAGTTTATTGTGTAATTGGCGCGCTTGCTACAATCCCATTTCTACAGTGTGCGGTATCAACGACAGCAAGTGCATCGCCTTTTTGTCGTGCCTTTTTAGAGCCACCACTACTATTTAAAGAGTATTTTCACCCCAATAGCCAGCCAGGATTTTTAGGTTTCCTAGGTATGGTGGGTTTAATATTCTATTTAGGTTGCTTGATTTATTTTGTATTTTTTAAGTTAGGCAAGCAAGGACGCTCGGCACTTTCCTAAATAACTATGACTCATACTGCTAGTAAACGCTTAGAGCAGTACACGCTCAAAAAACCTCAAGAAGTCCTGATTGTAGAAGTCCAAGTTGCTGGAGAAAGCGATCGCCTAGTTATCTTCAAAGGCTTTTCTAGTTCTTTGATGCGCCCCACTGCCTTCGACCTTGACGTACCAGTTTTACCAAAAGACGCAAAAATTATCAGTATCGATCGCCTCCGCAGTCCCTACAACCCAGATTTGCCCCATTACCTCCAACAAGGACTCACTTGGGAGGAGATGGAATTATTACTAACAGAAATAGGAATTTAGTCTGTTTATAACCTCTGCTAGTTGTTTTCGCGATCGCCGATACAACTAGCGTATTTATTTAATTTAACTAGCAATAATTTTCTCAAAATTAACATAAAGTGCTATCCTCTACCCGTATGAGTGTTGTGTGTGGAGTAGATAAATTATGGTCGCGTCCCCGGTAGAAGCCCAAAGTACGGTTTCCCAAGCATCAATTTGGGATTTTGATTTTTTTGCAGCGCATAAAGCTAGCTTAATTTTGCCCAAGTCTCCCTTGTTTGGTACTGATGGCATCCGGGGACGAGTGGGAGATATATTAGATATTTCTTTGGCATTGCAAGTAGGTTTTTGGGCAGGGCTAGTATTGCAACGCGCCTCTAAATCTGGGGTAGTAATTATTGGGCAAGATTCGCGCAACTCTAGCGATCGGTTGGCAAATTCTGTAGCGGCGGGCTTAAAAGCTTCCGGCTTAGAAGTTTGGAACCTTGGCTTATGCCCAACTCCTTGCGTCGCTTATCTTACGGGTGTTAGTGATGCGGTAGGCGGAGTAATGATTTCTGCAAGTCATAACCCACCTGAAGATAACGGAATCAAATTTTTTGGTGCAGATGGAGCAAAGTTAGACGAAGCTTTGCAAGACCAAATTGAAGCTGGGATAAGAGGACAAGGGATATTACCAATTAATAAACCAACTAAAGGGCAGCACTACGATCGCCCAGAATTAGTTAGAGATTATTTAGATAGTATTAAAAAACCTTTCACAAATAGCATCAACCTCCAAGGGATGCGAATCGTTTTAGATTTGGCTTGGGGTGCAGCCGTAGGTATCGCACCAATGGTATTTAAGGAGATGGGAGCAGAAGTAATTTGCTTGCATGACAAAGCTGATGGCAACTCAATTAATGTTGATTGCGGCTCTACTCATCTTGCTCCCGTCCAAGCGGCGGTTTTGCAGTACAATGCCGATTTGGGTTTGGCTTTTGATGGCGATGCCGATCGCGTTTTAGCTGTAGACGATCGCGGTAATCCGATTAATGGCGATTACATTCTTTATTTATGGGGTAAAAGCTTGCAAGCAAAGCAGCAGTTGCCCGCAAACTTAATTGTCTCTACAGTTATGGCGAACCTAGGCTTTGAACGGGCTTGGGAAAAACAAGGCGGCAAACTACTTCGTACCAGCGTAGGCGATCGCTACGTCCAAGCCCAAATGCAAGCGACGGGCGCAATGCTAGGGGGCGAACAGTCAGGACATATTCTTTGCCCCCACTATGGCGTTACAGGCGATGGCATCTCTACAGGCTTGCATCTAGCAGCTTTAGTCAAGCAGTCTGGCACAAACTTATCGCAACTCGCCGCTTTGAGCTTTACCACCTATCCGCAACTATTAATCAACGTGCGCGTCGAAAATCGCGATCGCCGGATGAATTGGGTATCTTGCGATCGCCTGCAAAGTGCAATTTCCACGGCTCAAACGGCTATGGGAAATCAAGGTCGGATTCTTGTTAGAGCTTCAGGTACAGAACCTGTAATTCGCGTCATGGTAGAAGCTGCTGACGCAAACTTGACTCAGCATTGGGCAGAGCAGTTAGTAATCGCCGTGCAAAAATACATTGCATAAATTAATCAAGGCACGCAACTCTTGCGTGCCTGACTACATTTAGCTTTTCGCTAGTTCTATCACTACTGGGCGATCGCTTACATCAATATCTAACTGTTTTGGGTAGGTTTTCTGAGCCGTCCAATTAGCTGAGTCATTGGGTACGTAAATAGTTGCTTTGGCAATGGCTGTGTTTAGGGTGAGATTTACTTTCTGACTAGAGACTTTAATCGCCTGTCTAGTATCGACATTAAAACTAGATACTTCTTGCCACAAGATCAAATAAAATCTGCCATCTCTTTTTTGCAACAACGTGTGACGAACATTTGCCGTATTACCCCCTAAAGAGTAATCTAAGGAGCCAGGTGTCAACTTAGAACCTGGATCTTTCAACAAACCAATCAAATTTTTCACAGCTACAAAAGCAGGCTTCTCAGATCCGTCGTTACGCAGCAAACCAAAGTTTTTGTACAAAGAGTTAGGGTCGTAATCAACGTTGATTAGCTCGTAGGCAAAAGTTCGGGGAATTCCGTTGTTAAATTGTTCTAAAAACAAACGAGGCATATACTTTCCAGAAACATCTTCTGGTACGCCTCTATGCCCGTCAGAGGTGTTGACAATGCTGTGATAGCCTGTTTCTGTAGTAACAATTTGCTTAGAAGGGCTTGCTTTTTTGGCAGTTTGCACATTCCAACCAAGACTACCGTAGTTATTAGTTCCCCAGCCGCTATTTCCAGGATTGCGCCCAGAAAAGTAGTTGTTCATAGTTCCGTAGTCTACGTAAGCACTCAAGTCACCAATCGCATTATAGGCATCTCCTCCCGAAAGCGATGGTCCGTATATTTGAATGTTTTTTGTAGCTGAATCTCCTTTGACAGCTTCGTGCAGTTGCTGTTGATAGTTACGCAAGTTGCTAACCCAATTGCCATCTCCGCTGAGGTTGTACTCGTTTGGTCCCTGTACTGCTTCTACTACATCTGTACCCAGTTCCTTGATCAAACTTACTGTTGCCGATGGCGACACACTGCGGGGGTCGCAAATTAAAGTCGAACGAATACCCAAAGTCTTTAGTTCTCGAAGCCTATCCATATAGCCGTTGAGATTGCGCGTAGCACCATCACGGATGTGACGTACTCCCAATTGCACTAATTTAGGCTTGATTAGCGTATCGTATTTTTGGTGATAAACCGATGATTCGTAGTACAAGTGAGTATTAACACCAATTGAATCTACAAAATCATCAGCACTGCGAGCCTTTTCTGGTGCAGCTTGTACTGAGTGTACAGTTGTAAGTAATAATAAGTTCAATCCTAAACCAATCAAGGTTTTGGAGCTAATAAGCTTTTTTCCTTTAAAACAAGGCACTGACGGCATTAGTTTGTAATCTTGTTCTTTACCTTTGAGCATCCTTTCACCACATTTGAAGCTTGCAAGTAAACTCTATCTCAAAGTAGAGGAAATATATATAACTTTACACTATCTACTAAATATGCTTTGTCAATTTACTGAGAGAAGATCCTGTAAAAAAAGCATCATTAATAAAAAACAAATAAAGCTTTATAAGTCTTTAGTTATAAAGGCAATAAATTATAAAAATCATTAGTTTTATTGGCTAAAGATTATACAGAAAAAGGCTTTTGCAATATTAAAAAAACAAAAAAATATTAAATTATTAGCTGTACAGGGGTGTTTTTAATAACATTATCTTTGTTTTGCTCTCTTGATAAATTTAGTATCAAAAATTCTTCAGTCAATATTATAAATAAATGTAACAATGCAACTTTACATACATTGAGCTTGTGTATCTTTTGCAAAAATCACCTAAATTTGAGCAGTAACCCTTACTCATTTTTGGACTAAATGTTCGATTATTATTTAGCAACTTGCGGTGAAATTAGCGATCGCGTCGCCCTAAAACGATAAAATACAAAGCAAACTTAATAAATCCCTGTCAGGGATTGACAAATGGACGATTGGTTATATAAATATCCGCCGCTTTACCCAGGTATTTTAGTCAAAAGATATAAGCGGTTTTTTGCAGACATTGAGTTAAGTACGGGAGAAGTAATTACAGCCCATTGCCCAAACACAGGCTCAATGAGTGGAATTAGTACCCCTGGTAGTGCCGTCCAAGTATCTTACAGTAACAACCTCAAGCGCAAGCTGCCTTATACCTGGGAGATGGTTCAAGTATTTGATAACCAACCAACTTGGGTGGGAATCAATACAATGATGCCAAATCGGATTATTAAATTGGCATTAGAAAAATTTTTGTTCCCAGAATTAACCAACTATCAGCAGATTCGATTTGAAGTTGTTTACGGACAAGACAAAAAAAGTCGGGTAGATTTTGTATTGAGTAGCAATACTGAGCGCCCCGTATATATAGAAGTTAAAAGCACCACCTGGGCGCAGAAACAACTAGCCTTATTTCCTGATACCGAAACCACACGCGGACAAAAGCACTTGCGAGAACTTGTAGCCTTGCTACCTCAAGCCCGTGCGGTGATGTTGTATTTTATCAATCGCGGCGACTGTAGCCAATTTGCCCCCGGAGATAGCGCCGATCCCATTTATGGAAATTTGCTCAAAAGTGCGATCACTCTTGGGTTAGAAATTTTACCTTGTCGGTTTGAAATTGCGCCAGAGGGTATACGCTATCTGGGTTTAGCCCAGTTACACAGTTCTCTATTAGTCAAATCATCAACGCCGCAAATCTAAAAATTATAGGCGTGGGGCTAGATTTATCGTTGGTGTAGGTGTTCCTGCTTGCAAGTTCAAGGGCATTACTAACGGGCGCGGTTTAGCGATGCCATAGCCTTGAGCATAATCTACTCCTAATTTACGAATCTTTTCTAAAATGGCATCATTTTCAACAAACTCAGCAATGGTTTTAATTCCTACGACATGACCAACTTGATTAATTGCCTCAGTCATTGCCAAATCTATGGGATCGCTAAGAATGTCTTTGATAAAACTACCATCAATTTTTAGATAATCTATAGGCAATTTTTTGAGATAAGCAAAGGATGACATCCCCGTACCAAAATCATCTAAAGCAAAAGAGCAACCAAGTTGTCTAAACTCATTAATTAATGCTACAGCTTTAGTCAAATTAGTAATAGCGACAGTTTCAGTAATTTCAAAACAGATTACTTGGGGTGGAATCTGATATAGCTTGATTTGTTCGTGCAGAAAGTTTATGAAGCGATCGTCATTAATACTTGCACCAGAAAGGTTAATTGCATACAAACAATAACCGCCTACTTTTTGACAATCTGCGTAAGTTTGGCGATAGTGCGTCCCTTGACTAGCAAATAAAGTTGTAATTACCCAACGATCGATTGCTTGCATCAAATTGTAGCGCTCCGCCGCCGGAATAAATGCCATGGGCGGAATTATTTTGCCTGTTTCATCCCGCAGTCGCAGCAATACTTCGTAGTGTTCTTGAGAGTCTGGTCGTTGAGTGTCTGTAGGTACAATAGATTGGGAATAAAGACAAAAACGATTTTCTTCTAGAGCTTTATTTATCTGCTCTATCCATTGCATATCGTCATTTTGGATGAGAGCGCGATCGCTCTGTTGATAAATCTGAACGCGATCGCGTCCCTGATTTTTAGCAGCATAGCAAGCAATATCGGCAGAACTGATAGTATTTACGAGGCTTTGGCTGCGATCGTTAATTGCAACTACACCAATGCTGACACCAATTCTAAAAATTTTATCTTCCCACACAAATCAAAATGCTTGGATACTCTCACGCAAAGCATTGGCAATAATTAAAGCTTGCTCGATAGTGCATTGATTAAGCAGTAACCCAAACTCATCTCCACCCAAACGAGCCAAAACATCAACAGAACGTACTTGACTTTGCAATAAAGTTGTAACTTGGCGTAATAGCTCATCTCCTGCTATGTGACCGCAAGTATCATTAACAATCTTGAAGCGATCCAAGTCTAAATAACACAATGAATGCTGGGAGCTAGTAACTTTGGCAACATTTAAAGCTTGTTCTAAATGCTGTTCAAATTTTCTTCGATTAACTAATCCAGTCAAAGCATCGTGGTTAGCTTGCCAAGCTAGACGTTGTTCGCTTTCACGCAAAGCAGCATCAGCTTGTTTGCGATCGGTAATATTTATTACTACATGGCAAAAACCTGTTTTCCAGCATAAGAAATTAAGTTAACATTTACCTCAACGTCAACAAAATAACCATTGCGGGAGCGATATTGTTTTTCACAAGTAAAACGCTCTACTTTTGTTGTTATGTAATGTAAGTATTGATCGTAGCTTTCGCTGGTAGTGCGTCAGATTATTGTGGGATAGGTCACGATATCATTCCAAGTCCATGGTCGAGAGGTTAATCCTGCTCGTTGTGCGGCAGTGGACTTGAACCGACTATGCTGCCAAATCCAATTGAAGTAA